>JBBQDF010000211.1:0-5532 GCA_038319475.1 Thermoanaerobaculia bacterium | reverse complement strand
GGCCTCGCGCACCCGCGGCGGGGCCGGCGCGGGAGCGGCGGGGCCCGCCGCAGGGAGGTCATCGCCGGAACGCTTTGGCCGGGACGTTTCACGGGCCGCGGCCGCGGGCGGCGGCACGCCGAAGAGAGGTCGCTGGAACCGCGCGTGAAAATCGTCCCGCGTCTGCGGCTCGACGGGGGCCTGAGAGCAGGCCGGCGCGCGGCGCTCGATGTCGGACATCTTCGCCAGGATCGCTTCCGCCTCCGGGCGGCGACCCGCCGCATCGTCGGCGAGCGCCACGTACACGAGGGCCAGGCAGAGCTGCGGCGGCCGATCTAACAGCCCGAATGCCGCAATCCGCAGAGGCGTAATGGCCTCGGCCGGACGTCCTCTTCGATAGAATTCGAGCCCCTCCCGCAGGCGTATCTCGTTGAAATCCTGCGCCAACCCGGTCGACGCCGCCTCGAGGCCGATGAGAATTGCGAGAACGGGGCGCACCCGGGCGACCCGGGACAGGTGGGGTTGCCTCGCCCCTCCGAACTTTCCGGACTTTCCGGACTTTCCAAACTTTCCGAAAAACCGGCTCACGCACAAGGTCACAAGGTCCTGCGCTCCTTTTCCGATTCGACCAGAAGACACCCGAAGGCTCCGATGCAAGTCCACCTTACCGCGGGTTTAACCGCACGCGAACGGTCGCGAGGTCCGCCGGCGCGTTGGGCGAAGACAGCACCCGGAGCGTGCGTAGCGCCCGGCCGGGCGCCGAGATCGTCAGGTCGTGGACGCCGGGGCCCTCGAGCTCGAGAGGGTCGGCAGCCGTTACGCTCGACGCCGGCACCTCGGGCCCGCCGTTGACGGAGACGACGGCCCCGGGAGGATCGATCACCAGGGCCAGAAAACGGCGTGTCGTCGCGACCGGAGGCGTGAGTCGCGCGAAGGGCGTCCCGGCCGTCCGGACGAGATCGTTCCCGAGCTCCGCCGTGTCCTCTTCGGCGCTCGCGGTTACGTCGACCTCGGCCTGATATGGGCCGTAACCCGGCAATTCGAGCCGCACCCGATGCGGTCCTCGCGTCAGCGGGAGAGTGAGGCCGCCGCCGTGATTGTCCCAGTCATCGACGATCCCGACGTACCGTCCGTCGACAAAAACGCGCGCCTGATCCGGCGAAAGCCCCATCTTGAGGCCGCGGCGGGCGCGGAGGACGGGACCCTCGGGAGTGCTCCCGCCGGCGGGGGGCTCCGGGGGAACAGGGGCGGGAACCACGCGCGGCGCGGGCGCTCGGCTCGGCGCGGCGGTCGGCGTCGGGCGCGGGCCCGCGGGGAGAGCGGGCGACGTCGGGATTCGCGGCGGGGCCGCGGCTGGCGTCGATGTCGCGACCGGCGGGGAAGACGGCATCGGGCTCGGGCTCGCGTAAGGAACGGCCTCGAATGGGATTCGCACCGAGGTCCAGGTCCTGACCGGCTCCCCTCCGGCGGAGGCCGGCTCGAATCGCCACTGTCGCACGGCCGCCTCCGCCGCCTCGGTCAGACCCATCGGAGCGGTCTGGACTCTCTGGATTTCCAGGGGGATCCCGGCTTCCGAAACCAGAACGCGGAGAACCACCAGGCCACGGAGACGCCGCCGGATCGCTTCCGCGGGATATTCGGGCGGGACCATGTGAATCAGCCGGGGCGGCCGATCCACCGACTCGAGCGGTACGGTCCTCGGCTGGCGGAGAGTGGCCCCGGCGCCTCCAGCGGAGGGCGGCGGCAGGAGAGTGGCGGGAAAAGTCTCAGGGCGGGACGGCGTCGAAGCCACGGCGGTCGCAGCCGGCGGCGCGGGTGTTGGGGTGGGCGTCGAGGTGGCCGTGCGCGTCGGTCGCCGGGACGTCTCGGTGCGGCTCGGAACCACAAGTGTTGGAGTCGCGGTCGGGGGGATAGAAGTCGGCGTCCGCGAGGGCGGTAGCGCGGTCGGCGTCCGCGTCGGCGGGACCGGAGTCGCCGTCCGTGTTGGAGGGATGAATGTCGCAGTCGCAGTCCGCGTCGCAGGCACCGCGGTCGGCGTTCGAGTCGGGGTCGCCGTCCGGGAGGGAGGCAGCGGCGTTCGCGTCGGCGGCACGAAAGTCGGGGTCCACGTGGGAGGCACCGGCGTCTCCGTCGCCGTCGGTGGAATCCGGGTGGGCGTCCGGGTCAAAGGAACCGGAGTTCCCGTCGCGGTCGAGGGAACCGGCGTCGGGGTCAGGCTCAAAACCCGCGTGCGGGTCGGGACGAAGGTCGCTGTCGGCGGCACGCGCGTTGGGGTTCGCGTCGGCGGCTGCAACGTGGCCGTGGCCGTCGCGGTTCGCGTTGGCCTGGCGGGGATTGCGGTCGCGAAGACCGGGGTCGGGGGCGCCGGGATCGCTGTGGGCAGCGGGGCGGGCGCGGTCGACGCGGGAGAGGGCGGCGCCGAACGCGGGTCTGCCGCAGGCGGCGGCGAGGGGAACGACCCGCCACGGGCGATGGGAGCGAGGGTCGAGACCTCGGCCAGCCGCGCCGGCGAAACCCGTGCGCGCAGAATCATTTCGAATCTCGAGCGGGTCGGAGGATCGAGCCTCTGCGCCCCGTCACTCGAGAATCGCTGCTCGAGCTCCAGAAATCGATTCAGCGTGGAGTCGGCTTCGGCCGGGTGGCCCGCGGCGTCCTGCGCAAGTGCCAGGCGCGCGAGAGCCTCTGAGAGCCGCGCGGGCGAATCCAGGAAACCGAAGCCGGCCGTTCGAAACTCCTCCGAGGCCTCCGCGTATCGGCGGGAGTCGTAGGCCTCTCTCCCCGCGCGCATGCGCTCCTCGAAGTAATCCTGGGTCGACTGCGCGTGATTGGCGGCGGGCGACAGCCAGATCGCGACGAGCGCGACGGAAAGCGTTCGAAATCTCATACAAATTCGGGGCGTGTCGGTCCGCCAATTCCGCCCGGCGGGCTGCAAGAACCACGCCCCCCTACCTCCGCGCTGCAGCCGACCGCGGACCCGACGACTCCGTGCGCTGCTATCCTTCGCGCGTGACGGATCTGCGCGGCTCCGCGCGAATTCTACGGGGCACGCCCCTTGCCACGGCCATACTTTCGAACGCCCGTCGAGACGCGGAGCTCGTGAGTGCCGGGGGCCGACCCCCTCACCTCCGTGTCCTGCTTCTGGGAGCCGATCCCGCCTCGGAGACGTACGTCGCTTCGAAGACCAGAGCGGCGCGGGAGGCGGGGTGCACCGCGGACACAATCCGCGTTCCATCGGGTGCCGCGCCGGCCGCCCTTCTCGCGGAGGTCCAACGCGGCAATCGGGACGAGCGGGTCGACGGTCTCCTCGTCCAGCTTCCGCTCGAGCCCGGGCACGACGCCCGCAGGATCTTCGACGCCTTGGACCCCTGGAAAGACGTCGACGGCGTACACCCGGAAAACGTCGGCCGACTCCACCAGGGGCGGCCGCGTTTTACCCCCTGCACGCCAGCTGGAATCCTGGCGCTGCTCGACAACGGGGAGGTGCCGATCGCGGGCCGCCATGCGGTCGTCGTCGGCCGCAGCGACATCGTCGGAAAGCCGCTTGCGGCTCTGCTCACGGCTCGCGATGCGACCGTCACGCTGTGCCACTCGAAGACCCAGCACCTCGATCGGGTGTGCGCGCAAGCCGACATTCTGATCGCCGCCATCGGACGGCCGGGGTTCGTGACGCGCGAGTACGTGCGATCTGGCGCCGCCGTCGTCGATGTCGGGGTGAACAGGCTCTCGCCGGGGTCCGCAGCCCCCCCGCACCTGATGGCGACGGAACGCGTGCGCCGCGCGTTCGAAGAGGGTCGCCCCGCTCTGGTCGGCGATGTCGATTTCGACGAAGTCGCTCCGGTCGCCGGCTGGATCTCCCCCGTGCCCGGGGGTGTCGGGCCGCTCACGGTCGCGATGCTCCTGAAGAACACCGTCCTCGCGGCCCGCCTGCGACGCGAGCGCCGGGGGGCCGATGAGATGGATCCGCTCACTCTCTGAACGTTTTTCGGCGTGCCGTGACTTCCCTTGTCCTTATCAGCAGCTCGACCGTCCACGGTCGCGGATACCTCGACCACGTCGAAAAAGAATTGCGCGAGTTTCTGGAAGGTGTTTCGGACCTGCTCTTCGTCCCGTACGCGCTGCACGATCAGAACGCGTATGCGGAGAAGGCGCGCGAGCGCTTCGCCCGTCTCGAGGTGCGCGTCAATTCCTTGCATGAGGCCTCCGATCCGCGCGCGGCCCTCGAGAGAGCGCGCGCCATCTTCGTCGGAGGCGGTAACACCTTTCGCCTCGTGAAGAGGATCGAAGAGCTCGAACTGCGCGGTCCGCTTCGCGCGCGTGTCCTCGAAGGCGCGCGATACATCGGTTCGAGCGCCGGGACGAACCTGGCGTGCCCGACGATCCGGACGACCAACGACATGCCGATCCTCTGCCCCGCCTCGCTCGAGGCGCTCTCGCTGGTGCCGTTCCAGATCAACCCTCACTACCTGGACGCCGATCCGGAGTCCCGGCATCGCGGGGAAACCCGGGAGGAACGCATCGCTCAGTTCCACGAGGAGCCGGAGAACGCCGTTCCGGTCGTGGGACTTCGGGAGCCGTTCTGGCTGCTGCGCCGTGAAGACTCGCTCCTCCTGAAGGGGCCGGACGGGCCTGGAGCCCGGGTTTTCCAGCCAGGACGCGACCCGCAGGAATACGGCGCTTCGTCGGACCTGTCGTTTCTTTTGCGGTAGGACTTCGCCCGCATCCGTTCGGGCCCCGGAATCCCGCAGGCTCTGTCACGACTGGCGTCTCCTTCTCCGGGCTCTGGCGGAGGTATTGCCGGGTGGTGTCATCCCTGGTGCTTCTCTGGACCGGGAACGCCCCGCGCGCGTCCGGTGGACCCTGTGTGGTAATCGCGGCGGGGTGGCTCCTCTTCGCCCGGGAGTTGAAGCACCGTATGGTCGTGCCGGTTCAGACGTCTCGAACCTGCTCGCCCGCGATAAGCGTTGTTCGGTTCGAGGGTGGCTGATTTTTCTCCAAGAATTTCGCCCTCCGCCTGCGTCCGCCGTAGAACCGATGCTCGAACGCTTTGGAATTGTGTGGAGTTGTGTGGCTCGCTTCTTGCTGCTTTTTGAGTCTTTTACTGGAGGTCAACCATGGCTTTTTTCGTCGAAGAGAAATCGGGTGGAAAGACGATCGCGCTACTCTCCGGCATCGGGTTCGGAGCGGCTTTGATGTATGTACTGGACCCGGAGCGCGGGCGGCGACGCCGGGCGCTTGCCCGCGACAAGGCGATCTCGATCGCGAACAAGACAGGTGACGTGGTCGCGAAGCGCTCCCGGGACATCGCCAATCGCGCCAGGGGCGTGGCGGCGGAAGCCCGGTCGGTTTTCGAAAGCGATGAGGCAGACGCGGGCGGGGAGCGGCGGACGCAGGGGCTTGCCGGCGGGCCGAATTTCCCGGCCTCCGAGCGGCGAAGCGCGGGCTCTGGCGCCGACGGCGCGCGCGAGCCTCTCCAGATGTCGGGCGACCCGGGAAAGTCCCGCCGCATCGAGGACGAGGGAGAGCTCTGATCGGGAGAAGCGCTCCCATGCTCCT
>JBBQDF010000210.1:0-5536 GCA_038319475.1 Thermoanaerobaculia bacterium | reverse complement strand
GAAGCGGGCTGAGGGCTGAGGGCTGAGGGCTGAGGGCTGAGGGTTGAGGGTTGAGGGTTGAGGGTTGAGGGTTGAGGGTTGAGGGTTGAGGGTTGAGGGTTGAGGGTTGAGGGGAACTGAATCGCGAGCCGGGTGATTCCGGCTCGATTCGCTCGGCATCGACAAACGCTCGATTCCCCGGCCCCCGGCCCTCGCGGGTAATCTCCGGCCCGCGCCTTATCGCGTCAGCCGCCCGCCGCGGCCTCCGATGTCCCGGCGCACGTGCTTGCCTTCGAACTCGATGACGTCCGCTGCTTCGTAGGCGCGTGAGGCCGCTTCGCCGATCGTCGAGGCGCACGCAGTCACCACGAGGACGCGCCCTCCCGCCGTGACCAGGTGGTCGCCTTCGATGGCCGTCCCGGCGTGAAAGATCTCGACTCCCGGCAGTTTCGCGGCCTCGTTGACACCGCGGATCGGGTGGCCGTGCTCGAAGTTTCCTGGATATCCGCCGGCGCAGAGAACGACGCCGGCGCAGGCCTCCGGCTTGATTTCGAGCGCCGGGAAGCGGTCGAGCTCTCCGCGCGCCGCGGCTATCAGAAACCCGGCCAGATCCGACTGCACGCGCGGAATGATGACCTCCGTCTCGGGGTCCCCGAAGCGCGCGTTGAATTCCAGGATGCGCGGTCCATCGTCCGTCAGCATGATCCCCGCGTAGAGAACACCGGTGAAAGTGCGACCCTCCGCCTCGAGCCCCCGGAGGGTGGGCCAGAGGATCTCCTTCATGACGCGGGACGACGTGGCGGCATCGAGAATTCCGGCCGGCGAGTGGCCGCCCATGCCTCCCGTGTTCGGACCGCGGTCGCCATCGTAGACCTTCTTGTAGTCGCGCGCGGTCGGCAGAGGCACGGCGTTCTTGCCGTCGCACACGGCCAGAAAAGAGGCCTCATTCCCTGAAAGAAATTCTTCCACGACGATCCGGTCCCCGCCCGCGCCGAAGACGCGCTCCTCAAAAAAGAGGGAGAGCGCGCGTTCTGCGTCTTCGCCGGACTCGACGATCAGCACGCCCTTGCCGCTGGCGAGGCCGTCGGCTTTGAGGACGCAGGGGAAGCCCATCTCGCGAATCGCGGCCTGCGCCTCGGCCGTGGACGCGCACACGACGCCGCGTGCGGTCGCGATGCCGTGCCGCCGGAAGAACTCCTTCGCGAAGACCTTCGACGTCTCGATCTGCGCGGCCAGGCGCGATGGGCCGAAGAGCGTCAGGCCGCGCTTGGAAAATTCGTCGGCGATGCCGAGAGAGAGGGGAAGCTCCGGGCCGACGATCGTGAGATCGAACTGAAGTTTTTCCGCGAGGTCCGCGATCTCCACGATGTCGCCGGAGGAAACCGGCAGGCAGTCGGCGGTCTCGGCGATTCCCGGGTTCCCGGGGGCGCAGAAAAGCTCCTCGACGAAGGCGCTCCGGCGAAGGCCCCAGCATAGAGCGTGCTCGCGGCCGCCGCTGCCCACGACGAGAACTTTCATGTGGGCGCATTGTAACGGGCGCTCCGCCGCCGGAGCGCCTCAGTTTCGGCGCGCCGGTTTTTTTCGGGTTCCTCCAGCGCGTCTCTGCCCGCGCGACCGCGGTCGCCCGGAGGCGCCATCGCTGCGCCCCGTCGAGGCGGAAACCTCGAACCGTTGAAATCTGCCGGTGAATCCGACCGCCGTCTCGAGCGTCTCGCGCGGCCCCAGGGTCCCGCCAAAGCGTCCCAGGACCCGCGCCGCGACGCGGCCATCGCGGAGCGCACGCGCCTCGAAGACGATGCCGCGGCCCTCCCACGTACCCTGGCCGGAGTTCACCACCTGCACCCGGCAGAGTGTTGCCGTGTCGCTCGACACCGAAGAATCTTCCTGGATGCGAAGACTCAGGGAGCCCCAGTCCGTCGGCTCGCCGGCGAGCGCCAGAATGAGACAGCAGAAGCGAAGACAGAGTGCCATTTTCCCTCCGAAATGCGGAGGGCCGAGGGATGAGAGACCCGGAAGGACGCGCGCAGTGTAGCATTGCGGGTTCGGAGAGACGATGCCCAAAGACTTTCGAAAGGCTCTCGAAGAAGAGATTCTCCTCGCCGACGGGGCCATGGGAACGCTTCTCGTTTCGAGAGGCGCCTCCCCCGAACAGGCGAAGTCACCTCTGAACGTGACGGATCCCGAGTCCGTGCGCGAGGTGCACGACGACTACCGGGACGCCGGCGCCCGCATCCTGACGACGAATACGTGGGATGCGAACCGGGTGAAGCTCGCCACTCATGAATGGGCGGACTCGCTCGAAAAAATCAACCGCGAAGGCGCGCGACTGGCGCGCGAGGCCGCCGCCGGCGAGATGGTTTTCGTGGCGGGATCCATGGGCCCCCTGGGCGCGCTGGTGAAACCCTACGGTCGGCTGACGCTCGTCCAGGTCCGCGAGATTTTCGAAGAGCAGGCGCGCGCGCTGCTCGAAGGCGGCGTCGACCTGATCCTCCTCGAGACTTTCGGAAGTCTGCTCGAAGCGGCGGAAGCCGTGCGCGCCGTCCGCGGCCTCTCCGGGGACGTGCCGATCGTCGCTCAGATGACGTTCCTCAGCGACGGCCGGACGGCGTTTGGCGAAAGCGCGTCTCATGCGCTTTCGACACTGGCCCTCGCGGGCGCCGATGCGGTGGGAATGAACTGCACGCTCGGGCCTCAGGAGACACACGACGTATTCGCGCGTCTTTCCTTGGCCGTCAAGGCTCCGCTCTGCGCGATGCCGAATGCGGGATATCCGACGATCGTTCACGGCCGCAACGTCTATCTCTCGTCTCCCGATTACCTGCGCGACTACGCCACGGCCTTCGTCGAGGCGGGGGCGTCGATCATCGGCGGCTGCTGCGGAACGACTCCCGAGCACATCCGCGCGATGGCGAAGGCGGTCGAGGGGCGTCCGAGGCGGGACGCTGGACGCGTTGTCTCGGTGCCCGCCGAGCGGCCCGTCGAACATCTGGCGGAGCCCGGGATCGAAACCTCCCGCCTGAAACGCAAGCTCGCGGACCCGGACGAGTTCGTCACCACCGCCGAGGCGGAGCCGCCGAAGGGGGTCGACGTGACCGCGGCGGTGGAAGGCGCGCGGATCCTCAAGGCCGGCGGCGTCGATGCGGTCAACGTGACCGACAACCCGATGGCGCGCCTTCGGATGTCCTCGATTTCCGTCGCAGCCATCCTGCAGCGCGAAACGGGACTCGAGGCGGTCGTCCAGATCACCACGCGGGACCGCAACGTGCTCGGGCTCCAGTCGGACCTTCTCGGCGCCGCGGGCCTCGGTCTCAAAGCCATTCTGTGCCTCGGCGGCGATCCCCTGAAGATCGGTGACTACCCGCAGGCCAAGCAGGTCTCCGAGGTCGACGTGCTCGGCCTGCTCCGGATGGCGCGGGGATTAAACTCCGGAGCGGACCTGGTCGGCAATGCGATCGGCGCGCCGACTTCCTTCGCGATCGCGTGCGCCGCCAACCCGGCGGCCTCGGACCTGGAGGTTGAGTTCTCCAAGCTGCGAGCGAAGATCGAGGCCGGAGCGACGTTCGCGCAAACCCAGCCGGTGTACGACGTCGGAGCGCTCGAAACCTTCCTCGCCCGGCCGGAGGCCCGCGCGATTCCGGTGCTGGTCGGCCTCATCCCGCTCCGGTCGCTCAAGCAGACGCTCTTCTTCGCCAACGAAGTGCCGGGGATCGTGGTCCCCGTCGAGATCCAGGCGAGAATGCGCGCGGCGGCCGAAAAAGGCGGGGACCACGAAAAGGCCGAAGGGCTCGCCATCGCGCGGGAGCTCGCGCAGGCCATCTCGGCAATGGCGCGCGGGATCCACATCATGCCGATGGGCAAGTACGCGCTCGTCGGCGAGATCCTCCAGGCGGTCTCGCGAACCCGCGCGACCTCCCGCGCCTGAGATCCCCCAGCGGCGCCCCGCGCGCAGCGCGGAAAGGTCGCCGCGTCGTATTCGGGCGCGCGCACCCACGCGCGCTCGAATACGCTAAAAACCAGCGCCTCGCGCTCAGCGGTCAGGGTCCTGAACCACGTCCCCCCTCACCCCCGCCCCGCTGTATATAGAATTCCCTGAAATTTGGATGCTCCGGCAATTGCTTCTTCTCTAAGTTGGAGGTGCCTGATGAAAACTCTCTCGCGGTTCTCCGCCGCTTTCGCCTTGCTGCTCCCGGCTCTCACGGCACTCGCCGGAACCCAAGGTCGCGTCTCGGGGCGAGTGACCGATTCCGCCGGCAAGCCGCTCGACGGCGTCACTGTCACCATCACGACCCCGGCGATCAGGAACTTCAAGCTGACGGCAAAGACTTCTTCAGACGGGCGCTACGGATCCATCGTGAACGACGCGACGATGATGTACCACGTGCGGTTCGAGAAGGAGGGCTTTGCTCCCGCAGAGACGGACAAGAAGTTCTCGACCGTCGACATCACCAACCTCGACCAGAAGCTCTTGAAGACCTCGGAGGCGCCGGCGGTGAAGGGGGGCGCTCCCGTGCCCGCCGCCCAGGCCGCTCCTTCGGCGAATGATCAGGCGGTTATCGCTCACAACGAGGGCGTCGTCCTCTTCAACTCGGGCAACAAGGCGGCGGCGGAGGCGAAGTTCAAGGAAGCGGTCGCGAAGAATCCGGATCTACCTACGACTTGGGAAGCATTGGCGAAGCTGGCCCACGAGAAGAAAGACTGGGCCCACGTCCTCGAATACGGGCAGAAGGCGACGGACCTCGATCCCGCGTTGACCTCGCTGTATAAACCAATGGCCGAGGCGGCGGACAAGTCAGGGGACAAGAAAAGAGCGGCGGAACTGCAGAAGCAATTCGAGGACGCGAACCCGGACACTCCGGAGATCCTCTACAACAAAGGGATCGGCGCCTACAACAAGAAGAAGTCCAAGGAGGCCGAAGAATTCCTGTCGAAGGCAGTCGAAGCGAAGCCCGATTTCGCGCTCGCCCACTACTACCTCGCGATGTCCGCGATGAACAACAAGCGCAACGCCGTTGCGCGGGAGCATTTCCAGAAATACCTGGAGCTCGAGCCGAACGGAAGTGAAGCGGCGACGGCCAAGGAGCTGCTGCCACTGGTGAAGTAGCGCGGCGCCCCGCGCGCAGCGCGGAAAGGTCGCCGCGTCGTATTCGGTCGCGCGCGCCCCACGCGCGGCCGAATACGCTAAAAGTCAGCGCCTCGCAATCAGGCGGTAAACCCTCTCACCCACCTCCCCAGCGGCGCCCCGCGCGCAGCGCGGAAAGGTCGCTGCGCCGTATTCGGTCGCGCGCACCCCACGCGCGCCCGAATACGCTGAAAATCAGCGCCTCGTGACCATGCGGTCAAGATCCTCAGTCATCTCCCACCCAGAAATTCAAACCCCGGCGACCCGCCGAAGCACCACCTCGAATCTTTCCGGCTCCTCGACGAGCGGCGCATGCGCGGACCGCTCGAACCAGACCAGCTCCTTCCTCGGAGCAGCAAGCGACTCGAGCCAGCCCTCCGCGAGCTCCGGAATCGTGTTGCCGTCGTGCCGCCCGAGCGCCACGGTCACCGGCACCTC
>JBBQDF010000209.1:0-5538 GCA_038319475.1 Thermoanaerobaculia bacterium | reverse complement strand
GACGGCGCCGCGCTTGGCGTGAGTCTCGAGCCACTGGACGGCGGCGGCGTCTCCCGGCGCGCGCCGGAAAAGGGAGGGGAACGCATCCAGGGTGAAGCGGCCCTCGTGAAGTCGCCAGCGGGAGAGGAGCGCGTCTCCCGGATAGAAGAGCGACAGGACGATCGCCGCGCCGAGCGCGAAGCGGATGGGCGTCTGGAGCCGGCCGCCGGATCGCCACGCTCTTTCGGCGAGCACGGCGGCCGCGATCGCCAGCAGCGGCCAGGCCTGGTGGTAGAACTTGAACACGGTGTTCATCCGCTGCAGCTCCTGCCCGTAGGAGTCCCGAAAGTAGACGAACTCGCACCCCGCCACCATGGCGAGCCCGAGCAGCAGAAGACAGCCGGTGTACACGGCGTCGGGATCCTTCCGTTCTCCGCGCAGCGCTTTCCAGACGAGAGCGCCCGCAAGAAGGACGAGCGGCACGAGAACGAGGAGCGCGGGAGTTCCCGTCGCGAGGGCGGCGACGACCGCGGATGCGCCGGCCAGTGCGTATCGCAGGTCCCGGCGGCGACGCGCCGCCTCGTCCGCGGGGACGTTGCCGGCCGAGAGCCCGACCGCCGCGGCGGCAACGAGGAGCCCCCAGAAAGAAAGGAACTCGAGCAACCCGGAGCGCATCGTCGCCGGCCCGAGCCCGCGCGAGGGAAGCGCATAAGACTTCGAGTACGGGAACCAGAGCATGAGCGAGAGGAGGACGAGTCCGCCCCCCCGCAGGGCTCCCCACACCGCATCGGCGATGGCGGGGAGGCGGCCGCCGCCGGGGGCGGTCCGGAGGACGCAGACTCCCACGAGCAGGATCGCCAGGGCGGGCAGCGTCCAGTTGTTTGCGGCGCGAGCGGTGCCCGCCAGAAACGCGAGGAGCACGGGTGGCCACGCGCGCGCGATCCGGTCCCGCCAGTCCGGGGCGGGCGACGTCGCCGGACGGGGCGGGAGCTCCAGCACCCGGTGGCCCATCGCAAACGCCGCGATGAAGAAGGGAAACGCGAGCAGGTGCGGGTGGAGGTCCGCCTGGAAGAACGTGAAGAAGGGAAATTCGTTAATGGTGTTTCCGTTCCCGATCACGCGCGACGCGTGCCAGTAGTCGAAGCCTTTTCCGAGCGGCGCTTTCCAGGCGTCGAACGCTCCGGCGAGATCTCCGGCGAAAACCGTGGCAATCCCGGCCCAGACAGCGGCGCGCATCCGCCCGGCGGAAAGCCGGAAGCCGAGACACGCAGCCGCGGCAAACGAGTATCCGGCAAACGTCGCGATCAGGAGGTTGTAGGAGATCGTGGTCGTGACTCCCGAGAGCCGAACGAGAGCGGCCGCGAGCAGGTATCCCCAGTAGTAGTAGTTGATGGTCGCCCCGGCCATCCAGGGATCGGGCGGCGGCATCGCGGTGTTGCGGGCGATGGAGTTCAACAACGCCAGGTCCATGAACTTCTCCTGCCCGAGAATCTCGGGCAGGCACGCGCGGATCAGCAGAAATACGGCGGCCGGCGCCCAGAAGAAGAGTGCCCCCCGGCTCTCCTCGGTCCCCCAGAATGGCGTCCGAGGTCGGCTCGCGCCCGCCCGCGCGACGAACCAGGAGATCAGCCCGAGCAGAGCGGCCGCGGCGATCAGTCCGCGGCGGTCGAACGGAATTCTCGGCAGCAGCGCCAGGGCCCAGGCCCCCCACGCCGCGAGAGCGAGGCCGACGGGCCGCGACAGCAGCGCGGCGTCGCGCCGGTTGCCAAACGCGGCGCGCAGCAGGGGCAGGACGACGAGCCCGAGGAGCTCGACCACGGCGCCCCACCGGGCGAATTCGAGCATTTCGAGCAGTGTAACCGGTCAAAGGGAGCGCGCACACCGCGCGGCTCCGGGCGGAAGGCCGCCCGTGCCGCCCGCTTCCGGGTCAGCCGCAGGCGCGGGGAGCGCGCACACCGCGCGGCTCCGGGCGGAAGGCCGCCGTCCGATGCGGCCGTGCCGCCCGCTTCCAGGTCAGCAACAGGCGCGAGCAACCCGAAAAGCTGACCGCGCGGCTCCAGTCGCCCCGCTCTCAACTGATGACCAGCGAGCCTGACCGCGCCGCCCGCACCTCCCGCGCACCCTGGCCCGACTGCCAATCGCGGCAAGACCATTGCACAGGCACCGGCGCGATGGCTCTGACCGAGTATCGAAAGAAGCGCAGGTTCACGGTCACACCGGAACCCTCCGGCAAGGAGAAGCCTGCTCCGAAGAAACGCGCCCGCGCCCTCGGTTACGTGATCCAGAAGCACCGCGCCTCCCAGCTTCACTACGACTTCCGCCTCGAATGGGACGGAGTGCTGCTCTCCTGGGCGGTGCCGAAGGGCCCTTCGCTCGACCCGTCCGTCAAGCGGATGGCGATGCCGACGGAGGACCACCCGATCGAGTACGCGAAGTTCGAGGGGATCATCCCGGAGGGGGAGTACGGTGGTGGCACGGTGATGATCTGGGACAACGGCACCTGGACGCCGGAGAGCCCCGATGTCGACGCTGCGCTCAAGAAGGGCGATCTGAAGTTCACGCTGCAGGGGAAGAAACTGCGCGGCTCCTGGGTGCTCGTGCGCACGCGCCCCCGGGGCGTAGACGCCCGGCCGAGCTGGCTGTTGATCAAGCACCGCGACGAGTTCGCGGGCGCGCGCGACATCGAAACCGAAGAGCCGCGGTCCGTCGTCTCGAAGCGCATTTTAGTCGAGATCGCGCGGGACGAGGGAGGCGACCTCGAGAAGGCGGCGACCGGGGATCCTCCCGAGCTTCTGCGCAAGCTCGCAAAAAATCCGAAGCTGCTGACTCCGCCGAAGCGAGGCGGCCGGAAGGCCGTGTGGACGTCGAACCGCTCGTGACCGCGAGAAGCGCGGCGGTGCGGGGGAAACCCCAGGGCCGGGCCCCATCCCGGGGGCGGTCGGCCGCCGCCCGGGTCCCGTTCCGCGCGACGCCGATGCTGGCCACGCTTTTCGCCGATCCGTTTCACCGGCCGGGATGGGTGTACGAGGAGAAGTACGACGGCTATCGGATCCTGGCGTACAAGGAGGGTGATCGCGTCACCCTCCTGTCGCGCAACGCGAAGGACAGAACGGAATCTTTTTCGGAGGTGGCGCGCGCGATCGCGACGCTCCCCGACGAGGCGCTGCTCTTGGACGGCGAAGTCGTCGCGTTCGACCGCCGCCTCGTTTCCCGCTTCCAGCTCCTGCAGCAGGGTGAGGTCGCTCAGGTCTACGCCGTCTTCGATTGCCTGTACAGGGGAGGCGTGGACCTGCGAAACGAGCCGCTCCCGGTGCGCCGCGCCGCAGTCGAAGAGGCGATCGGCCATACGGACCGGCTCTTCGCCTCGCGGCGGCTCGTCGCTAACGGCCTGAAGGCGTTCGAAGTCGCGCGGAAAAAAGGGTGGGAAGGCCTCGTCGCGAAGGACCCCGCCGCTCCCTACGTCTCCGGGCGCAGCACGTTCTGGCTGAAGGTGAAGGTGCATCAGGAGGAAGAGCTGGTGATCGGCGGATACACGCCGCCCGCAGGGTCACGCTCCCACTTCGGCGCGCTTCTCATGGGCGCGTACCGCGGGCGCGAGCTGCGCTACGTCGGGAAGGTCGGCACCGGTTACACGCAGAAGCTCCTCGCGTCGCTGTACGGCAATTTCCAGCCGCTGGTGGTTCCCAGGGCGGCTTTCGTGAACCCGCCGCGCGAGAAGGGGGCGGTGTGGCTCTCGCCGAAGCTCGTCGCGCAGATCGCGTTTCAGGAATGGACCGCCGACGGCAAGCTCCGCCAGCCGGTTTACCTGGGGCTTCGCGACGACAAGAAACCAGAAGAGTGCCTCCTGCCGAAGGACATTGCGTGAGCACGCGCGGTCAAAAGCCGGGAGGTGCGGGCGCGAGCGGTCGTGTCCGGCATCCCGCGGCGAAAGCCGGAACGGCCGCTTCGAAAGCCGGCGTTTCCGCCAGAAAAAAAGAGACCGTGCCCGAATCGAAGCGGGAAAGGAGTGGAAAGAAAGGACCCGCCGCCGCGACCCCCGGCACAGGGAGGACCGGAGCCACCCGGAAGGCCCCCGCGGCGCACGGAAGGCCGGGCGGTCTCCAGATCTCCAACCCCGACAAGATCTACTGGCCCGACGAGGGCTATACCAAGCTCGATCTCATAAGGTTCTACGACGGGATCTTCCCGGCGCTGCAGCCGTGGGTCAAAGACCGCCTGCTCTCTCTCAAGCGCTGCCCGAACGGCATCCTCGGGAAATGTTTTTTCCAGAAGGAGAAGCCCGACTCGATGCCGGCGGATACGCCTACGAAGCGGATCGTGCACGAGAACGGAATCCGCAACTACGTGGTCGGGGGAATGCGCGAGACATCGCTCGCGCTGGCGAACCTCGGCTGCATCGCTGTGCACGTGTGGGGCGCGAGACAGCAGGAGCCCCGCAAACCCGACTGGGTCTGCTTCGACCTCGACCCCGACTCGGCAAAGTTCGCGGACGCGGCGCGCGCCGGCCTGCGGGTGAAGGAGGCGCTCGACGCGCTCGGACTGAAGTCCTTCGCCAAGACGTCCGGGAAAAAGGGAATGCACATCTTCATCCCGATCGAAGTCGGCCCCGACGCCGACGAGGCGAAGGAATTCGCCGAGATCCTGGGGCATCGCCTTTCTGCCGCGTATCCGAAGGAGATGACGATGGAAAACCGGATCGCGGCGCGCAAGGGGCGCGTCTATCTCGACCCGTTCCGCAACGGGTTTGCGCAGACGGTCGCCGCTCCGTACTCGGTACGTCGGTTCCCGGGCGCGACCGTTTCGACGCCGCTCGCCTGGGACGAGGTGAACCCGAAGCTCTCGCCCGGCCGGTTCAACATCGGAAACTTCGAGAAGCGGCTCGCAAAGGGCGATCCCTGGGCGGAGTTTTGGAAGTCGCGCCAGAAGCTCGGCGGGGCGTTGCGCGCGCTGCGCGCGCTCTGATCGTGGCTTCCGCTCGCTCTATTCGCACGCTCCCGCCCCGAAATGCTCCTACCTCCCTTGGTCGGGAGACTCCTCCGGTTTAACCGCGGACGAGAGTGAGCGCGATGCCGCCGGCGAGAAGGGGATGGCGCTCGAGCGCGCGCTCGAGTCGAACGAGCAGTCCCGGAGGCCGCTTCCAGAATGGCGGGACTAAGAAGAGAAACGACCCGCCCTCGCCGGACCAGCCGAGCCGGGCCGCCTCCCCGATGAACCGGCCCGGCCAGAAATTTCTTTCGCCCCGCTTCAGGGCGCATCCGATCAGCACGTAGGGGTTGCGCCAGTTCGGCTCGATAGCGAGCCAGCGGGCACCGGGTCGCGCCACACGGGCCGCCGCCTCCGCGACGCCGAGGTAGGACGGAACGTGGTGCAGCATGTCGTTGGACAGAATCCAGTCGAACGGGGAGTCGCCCCCGAGGACGCGCAGGGCTTCCTCGGCGCTTCCGACGCGGAACTCGACGTTCTTCAAGCCCTGCCGTTGCGCTTCCCGCGTCGCGAAATCCACGTAGCTCTGCTGCGGCTCGACCGCGGTGAAGCGGAGGTCCGGGCGCTCCGAGGCCA
>JBBQDF010000208.1:0-5544 GCA_038319475.1 Thermoanaerobaculia bacterium | reverse complement strand
GCTCGTCTCCGACGACCTGATGATCGCCCTCATCCGTGACCGCATCGCGGATCCGGACGCGTCGAAGGGTTTCATCCTCGACGGCTTTCCGAGGACCGTCGAGCAGGCCGAGGCCCTGGACCGGCTCTTGACCGGGAATGGCCCTGGTCTTTCGACGGTTCTGAATCTTTCGGTTCCCGAGGCGGTCATCGTCGACCGTCTGCACGGACGTTCCAAAGACGAGGGCCGGTCCGACGACCGTCCCGATACCATCCTGGAGCGTCTGCGCGTGTACCACCAGAAAACGGAGCCTCTGGCGGATTTCTACCGGACCCGGCGGCTTCTGGCGGACGTGAACGGCATGGGCGACGTTTCCGAAATCGCAGAACGAATCGACCAGGCGCTCGCCGTGCCCGGTTCCGCCGCCTCAGGGCAGGCCCGAGGCCGCGCGTGATCACGATTCGCAGCCAGAAGGAACTCGCGTTGCTCGAGGAGGCGTCGCTCGTCGTCCTCGAAACTCTGGACTTAATCGAGAAGGCCGTCGTCGCCGGCGTCACGACCGAAGAGCTCGACCGCCTCGCGGAGGCGGAGATCCGCCGGCGGGGGGCTAAGCCCGCGTTTCTCGGCTACCGCGGCTATCCGAAGACCCTGTGCACGTCGGTCAACGACGAGGTCGTGCACGGAATCCCCGGCAAGCGCGCGCTCCGGGAGGGCGACATCGTCGGGGTGGACTGCGGCGCCGTCGTCGGCGGGTACTTCGGCGACGCTTCCCGCACCATTCCGGTCGGACAGATCGATCCCGACAGGGCCGAGCTCCTCGAGGTGACCCGCAGGGGCCTGGAGGCCGGGATTGCCGCGGCGAAGCCGGGCAACCGCGTTTCGGACATCGGAGCGGCGGTCGAAGCCATCGCGATCCCTCACGGCTACGGGGTCGTCCGCGACTTCGTCGGGCACGGGGTCGGGACCGCGCTCCACGAAGAGCCGCAGATCCCCAACTACGGGCCGGGAGGGCGGGGGAGCCTGCTGCGCGCCGGGATGGTGATCGCGATCGAGCCCATGTTCAACCTCGGCCGGGCGGAAGTGAGCACCGACAAAGACGGCTGGACCGTGCGCACACGAGACGGCAGCGCGTCGGCCCATTTTGAAAACACCGTCGCGATCGAACAGGACGGCGCGGTCGTCCTCGGTCTCGGCCGTGTCTCGCGCCGCGTGCAGCAGAGCGCGGTGGCCTCCTGATGTCCAAGGAAGAGGCGATAGAAGTCATGGCGACCGTGGTCGAGCCTCTGCCGAACGCGATGTTCCGGGTGGAGCTCGAGAACAAGCACCAGGTCCTGGCGCATATCTCGGGGAAGATGCGGAAAAACTTTATCCGGATCCTTCCGGGCGACAAGGTCCTGGTCGAGCTGTCGCCGTACGACCTGACCCGCGGCCGCATCATTTACCGATACAAATGAGTTGAGATCAGAGTTGAGAGTGAAGAGTCGGAAACACGAAGCGAGCCCATCATGAAGGTCAGAGCGTCGGTCAAGAAAATCTGCGTCAAGTGCAAGATCGTCCATCGCAAGGGGGTCGTTCGAGTCATCTGCTCGATTCCCAAGCACAAGCAGAGACAGGGATAAAGGACTTCAAATGGCACGAATTGCCGGCGTCGATCTGCCCTTGAACAAACGCGTCGAGATCGGGCTGACCTACATCTTCGGGATCGGACGTCCGAAAGCGAACTTCATCCTCGAGAAAGCGGACGTGCGCCCCGACACGCGGATCAAAGATCTGTCGGAGGAGGAGGTCGTCCGGATCCGTAAGGTGATCACCGACGACGTGAAGGTCGAGGGCGATCTGCGGCGCGACACGTCCATGGACATCAAGCGCCTCATGGACATCGGCTGTTACCGCGGGATGCGGCATCGCCGCAACCTGCCGGTCCGGGGCCAGCGCACGCACACGAATGCCCGGACCCGGAAGGGCCCGCGCAAGGGCACCGTGGCCGGCAAGAAGAAGGCGACGAAGAAGTAAAAGGCTGTCGGCTGTCAGCTCTCAGCTTTCAGCTCAGATACACGAAGAGAGAACTCGAGGACACTCATGGCTGAACAGGCTCCCGTCTCCGCGGCTCCGGAAAAGGAAAAGACCGCGCCCAAGGGCAAAGGCAAGCGCGCCCGCGCCGGAGGGAAGAAGGAAAAGAAGTCGATCCCGCACGCCGTGGCGACGGTGCAGGCTTCTTTCAACAACACGGTCATCGCGATCGCGGATCAGGAGGGCGGAATCCTGGCGTGGTCCTCGGCCGGCCGGATCGGATTCAAGGGCTCGCGCAAGGGCACGCCGTTCGCGGCGCAGCTCGCCGCGGCCAACTGCGCCGAGGGAGCGAAGGAACATGGCGTCCGCTCGGTGGACGTCCGGGTGACCGGCCCGGGTGCGGGCCGCGAGTCGGCGATCCGCGCTCTTCAAGCCAACGGCCTCGACATCAAGTCGATCAAGGACACGACGCCGATCCCGCACAACGGGTGCAGGCCCAGGAAGAGGCGGCGCGTCTAACAGGATCGTTGCTCAGAACTGGCGGCTCGAAGCTTCCAGCTCACCGTCTGTAAACCGGCGTTGGAACCCTGGCCGGGAGGAAGGACGTAAATCCAATTTAGGGTTCCGGGAGGTTCTGATTTGGCTCGTCACACCGAGGCGGTCTGCCGGCTCTGCCGGCGAGAAGGCATGAAGCTGTTCCTCAAGGGGGATCGCTGTTTCAAGGACAAGTGCTCGATCGAGCGGCGGAATTATCCGCCCGGAGTGCACGGGCGAAGGCGCTCGAAGCTGCTCGGTTACGGAATTCAGCTTCGGGAGAAGCAGAAGGTCAAGCGAATCTACGGGCTCCTCGAGAGCCAGTTCAGGCTGACGTTTGCCCGCGCCGAGCGGCAGAAAGGCATCACGGGAGCGAACCTGCTGGCGGAGCTCGAGAGCCGCCTCGACAACGTCGTGTATTCCCTCGGGTTTGCCGCGTCGCGCCCCCAGGCGCGGCAACTCGTGCGCCACGGGCACGTCACGATCAACGGGAAGAAGGTCACGATCCCTTCGTACACGGTGTCGAAGGGGCAGGTCGTGTCGATCAAGGAAAAGAGCCGGGTGAACGAGCAGATCAAGGCGTCGGTCGAGACGGCACGCGCCCGCGGCGTTCCGGGCTGGCTGGACCTGTCTCCGGAGACTTTCTCGGGGCGGGTGGTGGAACTGCCGAAGCGCGAAGACATCAAGCTGCCGATTGCCGAGCAGCTGATCGTCGAGCTGTACTCCAAGTAGCCGCGGACGGAGGAAAGAACACATGACTCTCTGGAAGGGATTTCAAAAACCGAAGCGGCTCGAAGTGGACGGCGACACGCTGACCGAAACGTACGGTCGGTTCTACGCGCAGCCTTTCGAGCGGGGGTTCGGAACGACGGTCGGAAACGCGTTGCGGCGGGTGCTGCTGACCTCAATCGAGGGCGCGGCGATCACCGCGGTCAAGATCGAGGGCGTGCTGCACGAGTTTTCCTCGCTGCCGGGCGTCGTCGAGGACGTGACGGACATCATCCTGAACTTGAAGCAGATCCCGATCAAGATGCACACGATGGAAGAGAAGATCCTGACTCTCGACGCCGAGAAGAAGGGGAAGATCACGGCGGCCGACCTGATCGGAGATCCCTCGATCGAGATCCTCGACGCTTCCGCCCCCATCGCGACTCTCTCCGAGAACGGGAAGCTGCAGATGGAGCTGCGGGTGTCGATGGGCCGCGGATACGTTTCTGCCGACAAGAACTTCGACGAGGACATGGGCATCGGGTACATCCCGATCGACTCGGTCCACTCCCCCGTCCGGCGCGTGAATTACCACGTCGAGGCCGCCCGCATCGGGCAGGCGACCGACTACGACCGTCTCGTGCTGGAGATCTGGACGAACGGCACGGTGACTCCGGCCGACGCGGTCGGGCTCGCGGCGACGCTGCTGCGCGACCACCTGACGATCTTCATCAACGTGGAGCATGAAACCGCGTTCGACGGCGCCGGCGATGGCGAGCTTCCGGAGAATCTGGCGGAGTACCTCAACCGCTCGGTCGACGAGCTCGAGCTGTCCGTCCGTAGTGCGAACTGCCTGAAGAACGCGGGCATCCGGACGATCCGGGACCTCGTGCAGAAGAGCGAGAAGGACATGCTGGAGACGAAGAACTTCGGCCGCAAGTCTTTGAACGAGATCCGCGACATCCTGCGGCCGATGGGCCTGTCGCTCGGAATGGAAATTGAGCCGATCGAAGCCAAAAGCGAATAAATCATGATGCACAACCGTGCCGGGCGAAAGCTCCGGCGGACGACGTCTCACCGCCTGGCGATGTTCTCGAATCAGCTCGATTCGCTGATGACCCATGAGCGGATCCAGACGACGCTGACGAAGGCGAAGGAGCTGCGGCCCCTGGCAGAGAAGCTGATCACGGCCGCGAAGAACGACGGGGTCTCCGCGCGCCGCAAGGTGGCATCGTGGATCCCCGATCGGACCACGGTGAAGAAGGTCTTCGAAAACATCGCGCCCCGTTTCGTGGACCGGCCGGGCGGCTATACCCGCATTCTTCGTCTCGGGTCCCGCAAGGGCGACGCGGCGGAGGCGGCCATCCTCGAGTTCGTCGACTTTCGTTTCGAGCCGAAGGAGAAGGGGCCGCGCAAGGAGTCACTCTCCGACCGCGCACGCCGGGCTTCCGGAGGCCGTGTCGAAACCGTCCGAAAGGACAAACCGGAGCCGGAAGAAGGCGGAGACGCGGCGGCCGCCGAGCGGAAGGCCGCTCCGAGGCAGCCCAAACCGGGTCGCGGCGACAAGGCGGCGAAAGGCGCGAAGCCGGCTCCTAAGAAAGGCCCGAACCGCACCGGTCCGTCCAAGCGCGGGGCGTAACGGACTGATTCGGCTCTTCTCGCGGCGATTCGATCGCCTCGGGCGAATCCGCTTTGCGGCATTCGCCTGGGGCGTTTTTCTTTTGACGCTGACTTCCTGGCCGAGCCCGCCCGAGGTTCCGCTGGCGGCGCGGATCCCGAACTTCGACAAGATCGTCCACTTCGGTCTTTACGCGGGCGCCGGGTTCCTGCTTTACCTCGCGGTGCGCTGGCCGGGACGGGAGGGATTTTCCTTCGCGCGGGTGCTCGCAATCGTCGGGACGATGGCCGTCTTCGGCACTCTCGACGAGGTGCACCAGACCTGGATCCCCGCCCGTTCGTGCGATCCGGCCGATGCTCTGGCGGATTCGATTGGTGCGGCCGCGGGCGCCCTGGCTGCGTCGGCCGCATCGAGCCGGCTCGGTCGAAGACGAGCGGCCCCGGCGCCGACCGCCTGAACGTTGCGAGAAAGAGGGAAGCTCCCCGATCTGCTCGAGGTGGTGGCGCAGATGCGCGCGGTCATCGGACCAGGTCGTTCAGCCACGCGGGCTGCGTCCCGAGCTTATGGAAGTTATGGCGGAACGGAGCCGCTTCACCTCGCTTTCCGGAATCGCCTCGATGACGCGCGCGAACTGCAGGTTGTACGACCTCCAGAGCGGGACTCTCGAGAAGCGGCAGGCTCGCCGCAACCGACTC
>JBBQDF010000207.1:0-5555 GCA_038319475.1 Thermoanaerobaculia bacterium | reverse complement strand
GGTCGAGAAAAGGCGCGTGCACGAGCTCCCAGAATTTTCCGCCCTTCGCAGTAACCCTCGAATAGAGGTCCCGCGCGGGATCGTCGTCTTCGGCCTGGCCGTCGGAGAGATGCGAGAGGAAATGCTGCGGCTCGATGAGCTCGCCGTCGCAGAGCGCGTAGCCGGTCGTGGTCACGCTGATGAGCTCACGCACGTTGCCGGGCCAATCGTAGTCCTCGAGCACCTTGAGAGAAGCCTGCGAGAAATGCCGCTTCGCGCCGTACTGCGCGCACAGTCGCTGGAGCGTGTGCTCCAGGAGATAGAACCAGTCGTTCTCCCGCTCGCGCAGCGCCGGAACGCGGATCAGGAAATAACAGAGGCGGTGGTAGAGATCCTGACGAAACCCCGCGCTCGCAATGAGCTGCGTCAGCGGGCGATTCGTCGCCGCGACGATCCGGACGTTCACCGATTGCGTCGTCTCGGATCCGAGGGGCTGAAATTCGCCGTTTGCAAGCGATCGGAGGAGCATGACCTGCGCGCTCATGTGGAGATCGCCGATCTCGTCCAAGAAAATCACGCCCTTATCCGCGGTCTCGAAGCAGCCGCGGCGGTCAGACGACGCGCCGGTGAAGCTGCCCTTCTTGTGGCCGAAGAGCTCGCTCACGGTCAGATTGCCCTCGACGTACTGCGGGCAGTTCACCGACACGAAAGGCCGCCCGCGGCGGGGCCCGACCAGGTACACCGCCTGCGCGAGCGCCTCTTTGCCCGAGCCGCTTTCGCCGGTGATGAGAACGGGCTCGTTGAAGGGAGCCACTTTCTCGATCGTCTGCTGGATGGCCAGAAACTTGGCTGCCGCTCCCACCATCTCGACGGCCTTGCGATAGCCCCACTCGGTGATCGACGCCTTGCGGACGCGCAGCGCAAAGTCGCTCATCGCCTCCGGTGAGTACGAGCTCAAAAGACCTCCTCCGATTCCAATAAAACAGCGGCCCGATAAGCGCCGTTTCGACGCCGCCCCGACCCCTCGTGTGATGGTTGCCCGGATACTACTCAAACTCGGACGCCGTGTAAGCTCCCCCGCGATGAAGCTCGCAAAGCTCCTGCTCCTGCCGGGAATGGCGGCGACGGTCGCCGCAGCGTTCCTGTGGCCCCCGCCGGCGGCGGGTTTTCTGGGGGAGTCTTCGCGCATCGTGTTTTTTCACGTGCCCTGCGCCTGGACCGCGAGCCTCGCTTTTTTAGTCGCCGCCGGTTACTCGGCGGCCTACCTCGCCCGCGGAAATCCATGGCATGACGAGATCGCCGCCGCGGCGGTCCGCCTCGGCGTGCTGTTCGCCATCCTCGCGCTCGTCACCGGGTCGCTGTTTGCGAGGATCATGTGGGGTGCCTACTGGAACTGGGACCCGCGGGAGTCGTCGTTTCTCCTGCTCCTCTTCCTCTACGGCGCCTACCTGTTTCTGCGCGAAGCGGTGGATGATCCCCGCCGCCGGGGCCGCATCGCCGCCGCGTATGCCCTCTTCGCGGCGGTGCTGATGCCTTTCCTGGTCTTCGTCGCGCCGCGCGTGACGGCGTCTCTCCACCCGCAGACCGTGATCAATCCCGAGGGCAGGATCCTGATGGACACCCCCACCCGGGTCGTATTCTTCGCCGGGCTCGCGGGGTTCACGGGGATTTTCTTCTGGATGCTGTCGCTCGACGCCCGCACGGCGAGGCTCGCGCGGAGGTGGACGGAAAGACCGGTCCGCTCGTAGATCGCGAAGAAGAAATGTCGCTGCCTTCGAGAACGTTTGAGGGAGGGGACCCCGCGCACGGGTTGCTTTTGGGGAGCCCACCGGAGAGACTTTCGCCGTGAACAGCCTCGGCTTCCTGGCAGCGGTCAACGTCGTCGTCTGGGTCGGGCTGTTCCTCTACCTGTGGCGCCTCGACCGGCGAATTTCGGACCGGGAACGGGAGCGATAGAAAGATGAAAAAAGGCTACTGGGCGGCCGCGGTTCTCGCGGCCGGATTCGTCGTTCTGGGGGTCACCGCCTTTCAGAAAACGCTCACTCCCTATCTGTCCTTCGAAGAAGCCCGCCGCGCCCGGGGGACCGTTCAGGTCATGGGCAGCCTCGACAAGCAGAGCGACCGGTACGACACCGGGCGCCAGGAGCTCTCGTTCGACATCCTGGACGCCTCGGGACATCGGATGCCTGTCGTCTATCGCGGGATCAAGCCGGGCAACTTCAAGGACGCGATCTCGGTCGTGGCGATCGGCCGCTACGACGCCGGCCACATCGACGCCGAGCGGCTTCTCGTGAAGTGCCCGTCGAAGTACCAGGGTGCCGAGGTGGAGAAGGCCTACGGGTCGGCCCCGAGAGCGACCGGTCGCACCTGATGTCTTATTTCTGGCCCGGGGTCGCCGCGATCTGGGGAGCCCTCGCGGCGGGCACGGTTTCGCTCGTTCTCTACTGGCGCGCCGACTCCGGGAAGCCGCACCTGATTCCCCTCGCGCGAAGCGCCTACGCGGCCTTTGCCACGTGCATCGTGGCGGCGTGCGGCGTTCTGCTCGCTCTCCTGCTTCAGCACCGTTTCGACGTCTCGTATGTGAATGCGTATTCGAGCCGCGACCTTCCACTGCACTTTCTGATCTCGTCGTTCTGGGGCGGCCAGGAAGGATCCTTTCTGCTGTGGTGCTTCTGGGGCGCCTTGATCGGGCTCTTCGTGTGGAGGAGCGCGAAAGAGCAGGAAGCACCCGTGATGGTGGTTTACCTCGCCACGTTTCTCGGCATCGTGGCGATCCTCTGCCGGCAGAGCCCGTTCCGGCTCCTGCCGGGGGCGGTCCCCGAAGACGGCGTGGGGTTGAATCCGCTTCTCCAGGACCCCTGGATGGTGATCCACCCGCCCGTCATGTTCTCGGGATTCGCGTCGCTCTCCGTCCCGTTCTCTTTCGCCATCGCGGCCCTCTGGAAAAAACGCTGGGACGGGTGGGTCACGCGGGCGATCCCCTGGGCGCTCTTCACGTTCGTGACTCTCGGCACCGCGATCCTGATGGGAGGCTACTGGGCCTACAAGACGCTTGGCTGGGGCGGTTACTGGGGCTGGGACCCGGTCGAAAACACCAGCCTCGTGCCCTGGCTATTCACCGCCGCTCTCGTGCACGGAATGTTCCTTCAGCGCGTGAAGAAGCGCCACCGCAAGGTGAATCTGATCCTGGCGTGCGTCTCCTACATCGCGATCCTCTACGGGACGTTTTTGACGCGCTCGGGAGTCCTGGCCGATTTCTCGGTCCACTCGTTCATCGATCTGGGCATCACGGGCTGGCTGGTCGCGATCCTTCTCGGCTTCCTCGCCCTCTCCGCGGCGCTGATCGCCTGGCGCTGGCGCGCGATCCCCACACTCTTTGAAGAGGAACCCGCGCTTCTTTCCCGAAGCGTCCTTTTCATTCTCGGGATCTCGGCGTTCTGCGCGCTCGGTTTCGTGATCCTGCTCGGGACCTCGGCTCCGCTCCTGACCCGCTTAAGCGGCAACCCGTCGCAGGTGCAGGCGAGCTTCTACAACCAGACGACATCGCCCGCGGCGGCGCTCGTCATCCTGCTTGCCGCGCTGGTTCCCTTCGTTTCCTGGAAGGGCGATACGTGGGCGGCGCTCGCGCGCAGCGCGCGACGGTCGCTTCTGGTGGGCGGCGCAGTCATCGGGATCTCGTTTCTAGCCGGAGCCCGCCAGCCGCTGACCCTCCTTCTGCTGTTCCTCGCCGGATTCTCGGCGGACATGAATATCCGCGCGGTCGTGCGCAAGGCGCGCAACGGGAAGTTCGGCGGCGCCGGCGGCTATCTTGCGCACGTGGGCGTCGGCATCTTTTTCGCCGGCGTGGTCGTGTCGGGCGTTTATGCGAAATCGACCCGCGTGACGCTTCCGGCGAACAGGCCGGTGAAAATTGGCGACTCCACCCTCACCTTCCTGCGAGTCGTGCCCGGGACAGCGACCGCGAAACAGGCGATGGAAGTGCGCGTCGAGTCCCCCGGGGGGAAAGCCGGTTACCTCTATCCGAAAATGTACGTGAACACGAAGACGAACCAGCTGATGGCAAACCCGGCGATCCGGAACTCGCCGCTTTTCGATTTCTACGTGGCCCCGCAGTCCTACGATCCGGGACAGCCGGAGCAGTTCGGCCGCGAGGTCCGCCTGACGAAAGGCACGACGACGAACATCGAGGGGACGGGGTTCACATTTCGCGAGTTCAACGCCGATCGCGCGGCGATGATGCGCGGGGAAAAATCCATGCTCGTTCTGACCGAGCTCACGGTGACGCCCCCCGACGGGTCATCGCACGACCTGACCGCACGGTACGTTTTTTACACGGACGGCCGTCCCGCCGATTCGCCCGAACTCGAGGTTCCGGGGCTCTCGGGTGCATACCTCCGCGTTCTGTCGGTGTCGCCGACGGACGGGGCCGTGGTGCTCAGGATGCGCGGCGTGTCGAAGGACCCCGCCGCCGAGCACCAGGCCGCTACGGTCGAGAGCCTCTCCGTCGACGTAACCCGTAAGCCACTGATCTCCCTCGTCTGGGGGGGCTTCTACGTGATGATGGCCGGGGCCCTGCTCGCGCTCGTCAAACGCTCGCGCGAGGCCAGCCGCGCCGTGGCCGCTCTCGAAGCGCACGCTGCCCCGCGCCCTGACCCGGGTCCGGCGGCTTCCGCACCGGTTCCGGGGGTGGGACCCGCCGTTCCGGTCCATCTCCGCACCCGGATCTGAGCCCGGTCGCGGCTTTTACTGCGGTACCCGGAGCCGTTCCGGAACGAATCCTGCATGCCTCTCTCATCATGAAAACATCCAAAATCACCCTCGCGCTTCTGCTGGCCGGGACTGCCGGATTCGCCGGCGCCAGCGGCCTGTATCGCATCGACCTCAAGGGAAATACGGCCGTTTTGGCCCGCGACGAGCCGGTCGTCCACGGGACCGTGCTCCTCTTTCACAGGCACCCGGATGGCCGCCTGACGGGGGTCCCCGCCGAATCCGTGGCGGGCGTCGCGCCCGTGACGAGCTCCACCACGATTCAAACGACGACCGTCAAAACGACCCGCTCGCCCCGCCTGGCTCGCACGGTCCGGAGCGGCGCGGCCGCCCCGGCGCCCGTCCGGCCTCTCGCGCCCGGCGAGGCCATTGCGATCGGACCGACCGGGGCCGGCAACGGGGCGGACGCCGCCGTGCCCGGCGCGCCCCGGAGTGCCGGAAAGAGCACCGGGGTGCCCAGCCCTTCCGGTGACATCCGCGCGCGCGCCGCCGTCGACGCGCAGGTCTTCCCGGGTGATCTTCCGGCGCAGACCGGCAGCACGGGGGGTAACACCGGCACCAACGGAAACAACGCCGCGACTGCCATCAACCCGACTCTGACGACGCCGGCCAACGGCACGACCACCGCCGGGAACGCCGGACAGCCGGGCGCCGCGCCGCAACCCGGTGCAGCTCAGCCGATCGGCCAGAACGGATACCCGACGACGTCCGGACCCGGGCCCCAGGCGGGCGGCGCGCAGCCGATCGGGCCAAACGGATTTCCTGCGACGGGGACCGGCGCCGGGACGAACGACGGAGGCGCCGGAAAC
>JBBQDF010000206.1:0-5571 GCA_038319475.1 Thermoanaerobaculia bacterium | reverse complement strand
TCCCGGATCCGGGAGACGTTCGCCCTCGCGTGTGTCCGGATCCCGGAAAGTGCCTTTCGAGCTCCCGCTGCCGCCTGGAAAAGAAACTCCCTCGTGGCGACCTCGAACTCCTGGAGATAGCGGCCCGTCCGCGCGAGCGCTTCGGAGTCGAC
This sequence comes from Thermoanaerobaculia bacterium, assembly GCA_038319475.1. Taxonomy (GTDB): domain Bacteria; phylum Acidobacteriota; class Thermoanaerobaculia; order UBA5066; family Gp7-AA6; genus JALYUA01. The sequence goes on along the minus strand of JBBQDF010000206.1, from coordinate 5,419 downwards.
CATCGCAAGCCGGAAATGGTGCTGCGAGTCCGTCGGCCGTCTGCGTCCCGCGTAGGAATACGAGCCGAGTAGTCCGTCTCCTCGAATGACGCCGCAGAGGTACCCCGTGCGGTAGCCCTCGCTTTCGTCCGGGGCCGCCGCAAAGTGGCCGGTGCCGAGCAGGTGGTTCTGGACGGTGAGATGGGGCCGTTGCCCGCTTCGCTCGCGGTCTGCGACGTGTTTCCAACCCCGGTTGGTGAGAAATCGGTGGTCGCCGCTGGAAACGAGGCGGGTACCGTCCTCCAGGTCGGTGGCGTACGCCGGCTCGATTCGGCTCCAATGGGCGAGAACGGGCGTCCGAACGTACCGGCGGTACCTTCCAACTGCGACGGTTCCCAGGACTTCGTCCCCTTCTCGAACCTGCGCGAGCGGCTTCGTCGTGGAATCTGCCATGAGGATCGGTGTGTCGCCGTCGAGGCAGTACGCGCACGCATGAAAGCAGCCCCGGTACGGGTTGATCGAGAACCGGAACCCCACGTCGGGGCTGTCGTTCTCCGCAATGATCGACTTCGCACTCTCTTCGAAGACCTTGAGTCGCGTCGCGGGAGGCTCGCCGAGCCATTGGACGTGATTCGAGTCCCAGGGGTTGGGTGGATTGGAAACCCGGGTCACCATGAAGGCGTAAATGTAGCGTAAGTGGGTTGCGTGAGGAAGACCGAGGGCCGAGGGTTTTCTCGTTTCCCGCCTACAGCCTCCCCCCTCCCGCCCGGCTCAGCCCCGTCGCCGCCCGCACCTCTCGCATGGTTTCCGCCGCCACCGCGCGCGCGCGCTCCGCGCCGCCTCTGAGGGCCGCGTCGACGCGTTCCGGCTGGCGCTCGAGCTCGCGGCGTCTTTCCCGGGCGGGTCCGAACTTCTCGTCGATCTTTTCGATGACGAGCTTTTTCGCGTCGCCGTAGCCGAGCCCGCCCGCCCGGTAGCGCCCGGCGAGCGCCTCAGTTTCGGAGCCGGTCGCGAGGAGGGCATAGAGCGCGAAGACGTTGTCCCTCTCCGGGTCCTTGGGGGCTTCGACCGGCGTGCTGTCGGTGACGATTTTCATCACGGCGTTTTTCAGTGCTCCGCCCTCCGCGAAGATGTCGATGGTGTTGCCGTAAGACTTGCTCATCTTCTTTCCGTCGGTGCCGGGGACGACGACGGCGCGCTCGAGCCGCGCCTCCGGCAGCGGGAAGACGTGCTTCCAGGTCTGGTTGAAATATCCGGCCATGTCGCGCGTCATCTCGATGTGCTGGATCTGGTCCTGCCCGACGGGAACGATGTTCGAGCGATAGATGAGAATGTCCGCGGCCATCAGCACGGGATAGTTGAAGAGTCCGACGCTCGCCGCGATTCCGCGCGCGAGCTTGTCCTTGTAGGAGTGGGCGCGCTCGAGAAGCCCCATGCCCGTGACCGTCGAAAGGATCCAGGCGAGCTCCGTGACTTCCGGAACGTCGGACTGGCGGAAGAACGCGGCCTTCTCCGGATCGAGGCCGAGCGCGAGATAGTCGAGCGCGACCGCGCGCACGTTCTCCTGCAGCGCGCTTCCGTGCTGGATCGTCGTCAACGCATGGAAATCCGCGATGAAGAAAAAGCACTCGCCCTCTTCCTGAAACGCGATGTGCTGCGCGATCGCGCCGAAGTAGTTGCCGAGGTGAAGCTTCCCGGACGGTTGGACGCCCGAGAGGATGCGGGGGCGGCGGGGCTGTTCCATGAGTGGCGCATTGTATGGGCGTCGTCCGCGGGCGAGCGGCGAGGGGCGAACGGCCAAGGGCGGCGGAGCGAGATGAAGAAGAAACGGCTGCCAGTGAAGCGGGCATGGCCCTCGCCCCTTCGCCTTTCCTTCAAGCTACAGTTCCCGAAAAAGGAAGGCCCATGAAAAGAGCGGTATTCGGGATGGCGTCTCTCATGCTGGCAGGAGTCGCGGAGCTGTTCGCGCAGACGACTCCAGGGGCGGCCTCGCCCCCGGCGGCTCGACAGACCCCGGGGACAGCCGAGCACCACGACCAGGCTCCCGACGACGTGTTCCGGCTCCAGCCGCTGCCCGGAAACGTCTACGCCCTCTATGGAAGGGGCGGGAACGTCGGCTTCTTCGTCGGACCGGACTCGGTGCTGGTCATCGATTCGCAGTTCAAGGACCTCGCCCCGGGAATCGTCCGGCAGATCCGGAAAATCAGCGACCGGCCGATCCGATTTCTCCTGAACACGCATCACCACGGCGACCACGTCGGCGGCAACGAGGTCTTCCGTCAGTTCGCCATGATCGTCGCGCACGACAACGTCCGGACGCGGATGCTCGCGAGCCCCGCGGAGATCTCGCGAAGCTATCCGGCGCTGATCGAGAAGGCGCGGGCCGCGGGCAACGAGCGCGCAGCGAAAACGCTCTCGGACCAGCTCGCCTGGGCGAAATCGGTCAGGGTCGAAGAGATCGCGGCCCCCGTGATGACCTACGACTCGTCGCTCAGGATCCACATGGGAGACGAGACGATCAACGTGTGGCATCTGCCCCGCGCCCACACGGACGGCGACAGCGTGGTCTGGTTCGAAAAGGCGAAAGTGCTTCACATGGGCGACGACTTCTTCAACCAGGTGATCCCGTTCATCGACGTGGCGAGTGGCGGCTCGGCAACCGGCTACCTTGCGGCGATCGACAAAGCGTTGTCGAAGGTTTCTCCGGATGCGCGGATCATTCCGGGACACGGGGAGGTCACCGACGCGGGAGGCCTGAAGGTTTTCCGGACGTACATTGCCGACCTTCTCGACGCCGCCCGCCGCGCGAAAGCGGCGGGGAAAACGAAGGAGGCGTTCCTCCGCGAGGTCAGCCTTCCAGCGTACGAGAAGTGGAACGGCTACAAGGATCGATTCGCCGCCAACGCGGGCACGGCCTTCGACGAGGCCAGGTAGCGGGTGAGCCGAGCGACCAACGGGAGCGAGACGGCCGCGGTACTCCGCGGTCAACTCAAACGCGAGACGGCCGCGGCACTCCGCGATCAACTCAAACGAAGTAGCCGACAGCTCCCAGCTGACCCGCCGTTCGCCTTTGCCCGCTTTCCGCCTCATAATGATCCAGATTGAGCCAAGGTGCCTTCTGGCGCGGCCGTCTGGCCAGCGAAGCGATCGGAGTTCTTCTCCTCTTAACCGGGGCCCTGGTGGCCCTGTCCCTCCTTTCCCACGACGGAGGTGACCCGAGCCTCTTCTCCCATTCCGTCGGTGATCCGGTCGCCTCGTCGGGGCCGGCCAACTGGATCGGAACCTTTGGCGCCTCGCTTTCCGCCGCCTTGTATGCCGCCGCCGGATTCACCGCATGGGCCGTCCCGGTGCTGCTGCTCTACTGGGGCTGGCGGCGGTTCTGGCAGCGACCTTTTTCCAATCCCGCGACGAAGGCCGCCGGATTCGTCCTGCTGGCGCTCGCGGTCCCGGCGCTGCTCTCCCTCGCCGGCGGCCGGCGGATCTTCTCGGGCGAAGAGATGGACGCCGGAGGCGTCATCGGGCGTGCCGGGTCCGAAGCGGCGCGGGCCCGGCTCGGGACGACGGGGGCGGTGCTCCTCTGCTCGGCGCTCGTGCTGCTCGCGATCCCGCTCGCCACCCAGGTTTCGCTCGCCGATGTCTTCCTCAATCTGCGCATCCGCTTCGCCGGCCTCTGGAGCCGCGGGACCGTGCGATGGGCGCGCCAGCGTGACAGCCGGACGAAGGAGCGTCTGCGCCGCACGGTCGTCGCCAAGCACCTCGAAAAAGCGCGCCAGTCGCCCGTGTCGCTCGACGAGGTGCCTTTTGCTCGCGACGAGCTCGCGCCCGCGCTGGTCGAGGTTCCCGGGCCGGGGAAATTCTCGCTGACGAAGACGACCGTGGCGCCCCGGAAGCCGTCTCCGGCCCCCGGAACCACCGCGGGTCCACCCCGCAGGAAGCAGGACACGCAGCAGAACCTGCCGCTGGTCGTCGAGGGTTATACGTACCCGCCCTCGTCCCTGCTCGAGCGACGAGAGAACGTCGGCACCGTCGATCGCAAGCTCCTGGCCGAGAGCGGCCGGCTGATCGCGGCCAAGTGCGCGGAGTTCGGGGTCGAGGGCGACATCGCCGAGTACCACCCGGGACCCGTCGTGACGACCTACGAGTTCCGCCCGGCCGCGGGCATCAAGGTGAACCAGGTGATGGGTCTCTCCGAAGACCTGGCGCTCGCGCTCTCGGCTGAATCCATCCGCATCGAGAGACTCCCGGGACGGGCGAGCGTCGGCATCGAGGTGCCCAATCCCGGCGGGGGAGAGGTGATCGCGCTTCGCGACGTGGTCGAGTCCGAGAAATTCGTTCGCTCGCCCTCGCTGCTGACGCTCGCGCTCGGGAAGGACATCCATGGGGAGCCGGTGGTCGACGACCTGCGCGCCATGCCACATCTCTTAATCGCGGGGACGACCGGCTCGGGCAAGAGCGTCGGCATCAACTCGCTCCTGACCTCGCTCCTGTTCAAGGCGCGGCCGGACCAGGTGAAGCTGATCCTGATCGATCCGAAAATGGTCGAGCTCGAGATTTACGAAAACCTTCCCCACCTTCTGACGCCGATCATCACGGATCCCAAGAAGGCCTCGAACGCTCTGAAGTGGGCGGTCGGCGTGATGGAGGAGCGCTTCCAGATCCTCTCCGACGTCGGCCAGGTCCGCAACGCGGAGCAGTACAACGCCGCCATCAAGGACCCCGAGGTGATCGCGCGTGTCAAGGCGGACCACCCCGACGAAGATCTGAAGCTCGAGCCGATGCCGCTGATAGTCATCGTGATCGACGAACTCGCGGACCTCATGATGACCGCTCCGAAGGACGTCGAAGAATCGATCGTGCGGCTGGCGCAGAAGGCGCGCGCCGTCGGCATCCACCTCGTCGTCGCGACGCAGCGCCCTTCTGTCGACGTGCTGACAGGAGTGATCAAGGCCAATCTCTCGTCGCGGATCGCTTTCAAGGTGTCTTCCAAGATCGACTCGCGGGTCATTCTGGACGGCAACGGAGCCGAGCGGCTTCTCGGGCGGGGAGACATGCTCTTCCTGCCTCCCGGAACGTCGCGGCTGCGCCGGGTCCACGGCGCGTACGTTTCGGTGCAGGAGACGGCGGCGCTTGTGAAGTTCCTGAAGAAACAGAGCAAGCCCCACTTCAACGACGAAATCACGAAGGACCGCGATGAGGTGACGCGCCGCGGCGAGGGCGACGGAAACGACGACAACGACCCGCTCTACGACGAGGCCGCGCGCATCGTCGTCAAGGAGAAGATGGCGTCGATCTCGTTTCTCCAGCGCCGCATGGGGGTCGGGTTTTCGCGCGCGGGCAAGCTGATCGACATGATGTCGCGCGACGGCCTGCTCGGCCCGCCTCGCGGCTCCAAGCCGCGCGAGGTCCTGGTGTCCCAGGACTATTTCGAAGTCGTGGACCG
>JBBQDF010000205.1:0-5577 GCA_038319475.1 Thermoanaerobaculia bacterium | reverse complement strand
TATTTCCAGCAGTAATAGCCCGCGCCGGAATCGAAGTCGACCAGCCAGAGACCCTTGATCACCGCGCCTAGAGAAACGATTTCGCGGGCCCACTCGCGGACGATGCCCTGCCGCTCTTCCTCCGACTCTCCGCCGGATTCTCCCAGACGCGCATAGCGGAACACGGCGTCGGAGGTGATCTCCTTCACCTTCGGGAGAACCGTCCTCGCCTCTTCGAAGCTGAAGATCCGGGTTTCGGCGGGCTCTGCGGAGACGAGCTCCGCTCCCTCCGAAGGCAGCGCCTGGTCGCGCACGATCGCGATCAGTTTCGTCACGGCTTCGACGTCTTCTCCGACGGCCGAGGAGACGTACTCTTCGAGCGCGCGGAGGGCCTCCTCGGAACGGCCGATCTTCAAGAGCAGGAGGCCGCGCTCCCGCAGGTAGGAGGCCTCCCCCGGGTCCAGGGCCTCGGCGCATTCGAGCGCGGCGAGAGCCTCCTCGACCATTTCGCGGCGTTCGTAGGAACGGCGAAGGTTGAAAAGCACGCGCGTCAGGATCGCGCGCGTCGAGTCAGGGGCGAAGACCTCCGGGGGCAGCTCGACGGGAGTCCCGAAGATGGAGCCGATGCGCCGCGCGAGGTCCTCCGTATCGCAGAGCTTGCCCCCCTCGAAGGGGTCGAGGAACCGGCCAGAGGGAAGATCCGGGCCCCCCACGACGAAGTGCCCCGGCAGGCCGACGCCGGTCAGTCGCATTCCCGCCCGCCGCCCGACTTCGATGACCAGAATCGAAAGAGTGATCGGCATCCCGCGTTTGCGCGCGACCACGCGGGCCACGGAGGAATTCTCCGGATCGTCGAAGGAGTCCGCGTCGCCTTCGAACTTTTCCTCGGTGAAGAGCACGCGGCGAAGCGCGCGTTCGGGAGGTTCCCCCGAGCGCCGCGCGGAAGCCACCCGTCCGGCCAGCCGCTCAACCTCCTCGTCGGCCGGAGCGACGTGCTCGGTCGGATCGATCAGCTGCGAAATGAGAAGCGCCGCCTCGAAGAGGTCGAGCACCGGGCTGCCTGCGGCCTCCCGGAACTTATCGATGACAAATTTGCGGCCGCTGTCGTCTGCCACTAGAAATCTCCCGCCATTCAACTGCGAACAAACCTGCCGTCTCGATGCAGGAGAAACCCTATCGCAGGAGTGAGGTTGAGAGTTCAGAGTTGACGGTTCACGCTCAACGCTGAACGCTGAACAACCTCCTCCATATAATCCCCGCGCATGTCCCTCGACGAGCTTCTCCGCCGGTTTCCGCCGGCCGAGCTCGCGAGCCTAATCGAAACCCGCCGCGACCTGCACCGGCACCCCGAGCTCGGATTCCACGAAACCCGAACGGCGGACGTTGTGTTCCGGCGTCTGTCGCAGGCCGGACTCTCGCCCCGGCGGGGCGTCGGCCGCACGGGGGTCGTCGCTGACTGGCCGGCGGACGGCCCGCGCATCCTCCTCCGCGCCGACATGGATGCGCTCCCCCTCCAGGAGGAGAGCGGCGCGCCGTTTACCTCGGAAGAGGCGTCGCGCATGCACGCGTGCGGCCACGACGGCCACGTGGCGATCGCGATCGCAGTCGCCGAGCGGCTGTCCGGCGAGCCAGCGAGCGGTCCCTTTCGGATGTTGTTCCAGCCGGCGGAAGAAGGGGCGGGAGGGGCGCAGGCCTGCGCGAACGACGGGGTTCTCGAAGGCGTCGGATCGGCGCTCGGCCTTCACCTCTGGAACCAGCTTCCCGTCGGAAAAATCGGAGTCAATCGCGGCGCGCTCATGGCAGCCGTCGACGAGTTCTCCATCGAGGTCGAGGGGCCCGGCGGCCACGGCGCCGCGCCGCATGAGACCGCCGACGCGATCGTCGCTGCCGCGCGGATCATCGACGCCCTCCAGGGAATCGTCTCGCGCGAGATATCCCCCCTCGATTCGGTCGTCGTGACCGTCGCGAGCATCCACGCGGGATCCGCCTTCAACATCATCCCCGCCGTCGTTCAGATGACGGGGACTGCGCGCTCGTTCACCGAATCGGCGGGGCGCGCGCTGCCGGAGAAGATGGAACGCGTGGTTCGAGGCACCGCGGAGGCGGCAGGAGTCCGCGCGACTCTCCGGTACAGGCGCGTCAACAAGGCGACCGTGAACGACCCGGAAATGGCGGACCTCGTCATAGAAACAGCGAAGCGCGTTCTCGGACACGACAGCGTGGACGCGGAGACGCGCACTCTCGGCGGCGAGGACATGTCCGTCTTTCTCGACCGGGTGCCGGGCTGCTTCTTCTTCGTCGGCTCGGCGCCCGAGGGCCAGCACCGGCCGCATCATTCTCCCCGGTTCGATTTCGACGAACGGGCGCTCGCGATCGGCGCCGTCCTTTTCGAAGCGGCGGCGCGCGAAACGGCGAGGAGACGGTAGCTGTCCGCCTCGTCGCTCACCCTTCTTCTCCTCGTTCTCTACCTCGCCGGTGTCCTCGCGATCGGATTCGCATCGCGGCACCGCGCCGGAAGAGACGAGGCTTCGTACTTCGTGGCGGACCGGAGCTTTTCGACATTCTGGGGCTTCATCGGTCTCTCCTCCCTCACAACGGGCGGCTCCACGACGATCGCCCTCGCGGCCTTCGTGTACCTGCACGGGGTCGCGGGTCTGTGGCTCGATCTCGCCGGCGCGCTCGGATTGCTGGCGCTGGGGCTCTTCCTCGCCGGACGCGTGCGGCGCGAGGGGGCCGTGACCCTGCCCGAGATCGTGGGCCGCTACTACGGGGCCCCGGCGCGCCGGGCGGCCGCGCTTCTGGTGCTCGTTTCCGAAATCGTGTGGTTCGCGCTGCTCGTCGAAGGCACGTCCCTCGTGCTCACCGCGGCTTTCGGCCTTCGCCCCCTCCTCGCGATCATCGGATCGACGGCGGTCTTCGTGCTCTACACCTCCCTCGGCGGCCAGTTCGCCGTCGTGCGGACGGACCTTCTCCAGTACGGCCTGATGGTCGCGGGCATACCGGGAGTCGCGTTCGCCTGCGCGCTCCTCCGGGTGCGGCACTTCGATCACCTTCCCGCGGGCTTCCGGAGCTTCCCGTTCTCTTCGACCATGCGTCCCTGGGACGTCGCCGCGCTGCTCGTGCTGATCGGGCTGCCGCATCTGGTCGGAAGCGACGTGTACGCGAAGCTCCTGTCCTGCCGGGACGAAGAAACCGCCCGGCGCTCCGCGCTGCTCGCGGCCGGATCGAAGCTCCTCTTCGGCGCGGCGGTCGGGTTCCTCGCGCTCGCCGCCCGGGAAGCGCTTCCGGAGGGCGCCGCGGCATCGACCCTTCCGCGCGCCGTTCTCGCCTTCGTCCCGGGGCCGCTCGCCGCCGTCGTGGTGGTTGCGTTGATTGCCACGATGCAGAGCTCGGCCGACGCGGTGCTCCTTTCCGCCGCCGCGGTGACGTCGCGCGACATCCTCCCTCCTCTGCTCGGCCGCTCGGTGCCGCTCCCGGCGACGCGGGTGCTGTCCCCTCTCTATGGCGCCCTCGGCCTTCTCGTCGCCCTGGCGATGGATCGCAACGTGATCGAGACGCTGAAACTCGGATACTCGATCTTTGCGGCCGGCTTGATCCTCCCCGTGCTCGCGGCGTTCCTCCCGGTACGGTGGGCGGCCCCGGCCTGGGGCGCGATCGCGGCGATGGTCGCGGGCGGCGCTGTCGCCGCGGCGGGGCGTCTCGTCCCGGCGCTGGCCGGCGCCGCCGATCCGGTCCTCCTCGGCACCGCCGTCAACTTCGGCGTCCTCGCGGTCTCGTGCGCCGTCGACCGCGGCGTCCGCCTTCCTGACGCCGCATGACGCCGCGCGAGGAGAGGTCCCACCCGGACCTGCTGAAGCCGGCCGGACCCAACCTCGGTGTCGCGCCGCCCCGGGGGGCCGAGCCTCCGCGCCGCGGGATGTTTTCGTCTTTGCGCCACCGCCCGTTTCGCAGCTACCTGATCGGCCTCTTTCTCTCGAACATCGGCAGCTGGATGCAGACGGTCGCGCAGGGGTGGCTCGTCTTCCGGCTCTCCGACTCGGCGCTCGTGCTCGGGATGGTGACCTTTGCGGGATCGATCCCCACTCTCCTGCTCGCGCCGCTGGCGGGCGTCGCGGCGGACCGCTTCGACCGGCGCAAGCTCCTGGTCGTCACGCAGACGATCCAGCTGGCGACCGCGTTTTTTCTGGCGTTCGCGACCGCGCGCGGGTTCGTCTCCGTGCACCTGGTCGCGGCCCTCGCCTTCATCAACGGCATCGCCAACGCCTACACCACCCCTTCGCACCAGTCGCTGTTCATCGACCTGGTCGGGCGCGACGACCTGATGAACGCGATTTCGCTCAACTCGATGCAGTTCAACCTGTCTCGCGTCATCGGCCCGGTGATCGCCGGGTTCACGATTGCCGGTCTCGGCGAGACGGGGTGTTTTCTCTTGAACGGCGTGTCGTTCCTCCCGTTCCTCATCGCGATCCTGCGCCTTCCGGGTTTGAACGCGGGGCGCCGCAAGCCGCGGGGATCCTGGGTGGAGCTGCGAATCGGTCTTCGGTTCGCGCGCCGCGACACCGTGCTCCCTCCGCTCCTGATCCTGTGCGCCTCCCTCGCCGTATTCGGGACGCCGGCCGTCACCTTGGCACCCCTCTACGCGCGGCGGCTTCTCGGCGTCGACGCGAGAGGACTCGGCGGAATGCTTTCGGCGGTGGGGATCGGCGCCGTCGTGACGGCTCTCGGGCTCGCCCGCAAAGGCGACTTTGCGAACAAGGGTCGCGCGCTTCTCGTCGCCGCCTCCGCATTTGCCATCTCGGTCGCGGCGCTCGCGCTCGCGCCCTCCTATCCGGCCGCGCTCGCCGCCCTCGCCCTGCTCGGAGGCGCGATGATGTCGGCCTCCTCGATCATCAACACCCTCATGCAGACGCGCGCCCCCGACAAGCTGAGGGGCCGGATCATCTCCCTTTACGCCCTCGCGTGGTCGGGCTTCGTCCCGATCGGCAACCTTCAGGCCGGCGCGCTGGCCGAGCACTTCGGCCCCGCCGCCTCCCTCCTCGTCGGCGCCGCCGGCATAGCCGCGACCCTCGCCCTGATCCGCATCTTCCAGCCAGTCCCCCCAGACCTCGCCTGAACCGGACAGGTCAGGAGTGAGGGGGTCAGGGGTGAACCGGTGGGCCGACGCTGGTCCCTCAGAGCCTCAGTGTCTATTCGGGCCGATCTTTTCTCATGAGGGCCCCTGGCCCCGGCCTCCCCCCAGGCGCGAGAGGAGAGGGAGCTGCGCCAATGTCTAGCTGGTGGCTGAGCTCGCCCCGAGAGGAGTCTCCCGACCAGAGGGAGGGAGGAGCCTCTCGGGGCGGGAGCCGCAGCGAACGAAGGGACGAGGCCAGCGGTCGAGCCGACAGGCGAGCCGCTGGCCGGCGCGTAGTGACCGAAGGCGACGTTTAGTGGAGCCCCGTCGCCAGGTAGAGCTCGGCTATGGCGCGACGGTACGAATACACGTAGGACTTCTCGTCGGCCGAGATCTGGATCGGACCGACCTGCACCACGCCCGAGGGATCGGGCGGACGGATTTCCTTCCACAGTGTGCGCTGGCCCGTTTTCACGTCGACCTTCTCC
>JBBQDF010000204.1:0-5603 GCA_038319475.1 Thermoanaerobaculia bacterium | reverse complement strand
GCAAATCGCGAAAGTTGCCCCGGCGGCCGCGACTTCGACCGCGCCGTCGAGGAGGAGGTCGGCCACGGCGTCCCAGTCGCCTCGGCGGATGTGCTCCATGTGTCGGGCCATCGGGATCGAGGAAAGCGTGATGCGGGGATGGTCGTGCTCCCCCATGAATGGAATCGCTTCGAGGCAGATCGTGCGGTAGCAGAGCGCCGCGCCCTCGGCGCTGCAGGCGACGATCCCGATGTGCGCGGCGGCGACGGCGACCACGCCCGCGATTCTATTCAGCTCGTGCCGCCGGTCTCAGCGGACGCGTCTCTCCTCGAGGTCCTTGAGCCGCTTCTCGAGCTCTTCGACGCGCTCCTTCAGGTGGCGGATCTCATCCCGCCGCGGTACCGCCAGCGCATGGGTGTCGAAGTCGAACTGGAAGGGCTGCGCGCCCATCTCGCGGCGGATCTCCCGGCCGAGCTCCCGCCCCATGCGGCCCATGTCGCGTCCGAAGTCGCGGAATTCGCCGGAGCCCGAGCCCATTTCCCGCCGCGGCCGGTCCTCGACCCCGACCTGCACGGTGCGCAACGCCCGGTCGCGGACGAGCTCGACTCTGACCGTCCCGCCGGCGTCCCGGCGCCGGACCGCCCGTGCGAGCTCCCGGGCCGACGAGACTCGTTCTCCGTCGATGGACGTCACGATGTCCGCGACCTCGAGGCCCGCGCGGCTCGCGGGGCTGTCTTTCTCGACCTCGCCGATCATCGCTCCGGCGTCTTTCGGCGCCCCGAAGTGACTGCGCAACTCCGGGGTGATGTCGATTAAGGAGATCCCGATCGACCCGTGCGCCTCCGAGCGCCGGAAAGGGGCACGGGTGCGGGCGGCTTCGACTTCGACAGTATCGCCGTCGTCTTTCACGCGGACGCGGGGGCGCGCATGGTCGGTTCCGCCCGCAGCCGTCGAGAGGGGGAGAGCCGTGAGGAGTCCGGCGAGGACGAGAGCGATTCTTAGAAAACCGTTCATGGAGCCTCCATTTTTCTGGCGGAGCCCTCCGAAGGCCCCGCTCAGGGGAGACGGAGCGAGAGTCCAAAGGTTTCGGCGGCCCGAAACGTGCCCGCGTCCGTGGCGGAGCCCGTGGAAGCGATTCCCGGGATTATCGCGGGCCTCGGCCGGTCGATCGCCGTTTAGCAGAGAAACCAACCGGCCGGCCGGTCGATCGCCGCGCTCAGTCGCTCGAAGGGGGAGCGATCTCGCTCGACGTGGCCACCTGGAACTTCCGGTAGTCGGAGTACTCCGAGAGGGCGTCGAGGCGAAGCCCCTTGAAGAGGAGCAGTCGCGCGCTGCCGGAGAATCGCGCCTGAGCCGGAAGCCAGATTTCGCCATTGACCTTGCGGCGGAGCAGGGAGGCGTGGCTCCCTTTGTGGAGACGCGCGAGCACGCCCAGTCCGAAAGAAAGGTTGTCCACGAGCTCGGCGTCGACTCGCACGAGCTGCCGGTCCTCCTCATCGATCCAGGCCCTTCCCGCAAGAACCTTGAGGACTCGGCCCGCGCGACCGGTCGCCTCGACATTCGGCCGCGGGCGAAACGACAGGACGACCGCTGGACGCCCGTCCAGAACCTCGCGGCCGGACACGGTGATGTCGTAGATCCTGAACACCTGCTCGACTCCCGACTCCTCCCGCCGCCGGGATTGCGACAGCCGGGCGGTGCGCCGGCGCTCGACCTCTTCGGATGTCCCGCCGTCCGCCACTTTCTTCTCGTGCTTGCGATCTTCGGCGGCGAGCTCGCCGGCGTCGAGCGGCCGGCCGTCCTTCTCGACGAGGCGCCGGTACGTGTGCCCCGGCTCGAGAGACGGGTACACCTCGTACGTCTCCGTCTTCACTTTGCGGACCGCGCCGCGGGCGTCGAACTCGCGTTCCGTGTGCTTCTCGGTGAACGTGTACTGGTCGAGCAGGACTTCGTCGCTGTGAAGCTGCGAGCGCACCTCCTGCAGAAACCGCGCAAGCTCCGGCAGAGGCCTTTCCGCGGCGGACGGGGACGGAGCGGACGTTGCGGCGGTTGCGGGCGGCGGCAGAGACGTTTGTGCGAACCCGCTTCCGGCGCCGAGGAGCGCCGAAACGAAAAGCAGACAGGGAACGGGTTTCACCGGCACCGTCCTCGAAAACCGGCAGCCCCGCGGCGGAATTTCCCATCTCGCCCGACGGGCCCCACGCGCCGGCCGGTGCGCGCCTCGCTCGCCGCTTTCCCCTCCGCAATGACGTCGCTTCACGTTTGGGCTTCCCGGGCAGGAGTCCTGACGTATCTTTCCGCGAAAGAGGGAGCCATGCCGATGACAGTTCACCGCCGCGACCTTTTCAAGCTCGGAGCGGGCGCGCTCCTCTCCGCCGGGGGCGCGGCGAAGGTCTTCGCCCACCCATCGAAGCCGCCGTCCACCTCGTCGGCGGAGATCAAGACGGGCGGCATCCGGATGATCCAGGTCGACGGCAAATACAACGTGTGGACGAAAAGAGTGGGGCACGGGAAGATCAAGGTGCTGACACTGCACGGCGGTCCCGGAGTGACGCACGAATACCTGGAGTGCTTCGAGGACTTCCTGCCGCAGGAGGGCATCGAATTCTATTACTACGATCAGCTCGGCTCCGCGTACTCCGACCAGCCGGACGACAAGAGCCTCTGGACGGTCGAGAGGTTCCGGGAAGAGGTCGAGCAGGTCCGCTCCGCTCTCGGCCTCGAGAACTTCTACCTCTTCGGTCACTCCTGGGGAGGGATGCTCGGGATCGAGTATGCCTTGAAGTACCAGAAGCATCTGAAGGCCCTCGTCATCTCGGACATGACGGCGAGCATCGCCTCGTATGTCCGGTACATCAATGAGCTGCGAAGGAAGCTGCCGCCGGACGTGATCGCGGTGCTCGAGAAGTACGAGGCGAAAGGGGAGTACGAGGCCCCGGAGTACCAGGATGTGATGTTCAAGCGCATTTATGCCGAGCATCTGTGCCGGGTCACCCCGTGGCCGGACCCCGTCTCGCGCACTTTCAAGCACCTGGCCGCGCCCGTTTACAACACGATGCAGGGCCCCAACGAGTTCGTCGTGAATGGGACCTTCAAGGACTGGGACCGCTGGAACGATCTGCCGAAAATCCACGTTCCGACGCTTCTCTTAGTCGGCCGGCACGACACCATGAGCGTTGCCGACATTCAGAGGATGGGCCGTTCGATCCCGCGCTCTCGAGTCGCCGTCTGCGAGAACGGAAGCCATCTCGGCATGTACGACGACCAGCAAACCTACTTTCGCCATCTGCTCGCTTTTTTCCGGGACGTCGCCGCGGGGAAAATGGCGTAGCCGAATCCGAGGGGCGGATCGCGTGGATCCCGTCGGGGATCTCCGTTCCGTGAAGGAGCGGGAGGCGGGCTGCGACGTGACGGAACGTTTCAGCCGGCGCGGGCATCTTCCGCGGTGCGGATGCGGCCGACGCGAACGTCCAGGCGCCCGAGCTCTTCCATGCCGCCAGTCGGATTCACGGGTGCGGCGTCACCGTCATCGTCATCGGGCGCCGGGCTTCAAGGCGATGATGGAGAAAGCCGCTCCCTGAGGGTCCGTCAGCACGGCGAAGCGGCCGATCTCTTCGATCTCCGCGGGAGGCTTTGCGATCTTCCCGCCGAGCGATCGGGCCTTTCCGGCCGAGGCGTCGCAATCGCCCACCTGGAAGTAGACGCCCCAGCTCGACGGCATCGGGCCCCACTCCGCGGCGATCGGCATCAGCCCGCCGACCGGCTGTTTGTCGAGATACAACTCCGTGTAGTCGCTCGTCGCCGGATCCTGTTTCGTCGACCAGCCGAAAACCTTCCGGTAGAACGCGGCCGCCGCGGCCGGGTCGCGGCTCAGGTTCTCGTACCAGCAGGGCGCACCCTCCTCGCCGGCCAGCGCCGTGCCGATACTTTTGTTCGGCTGCCAGACGCAGAACGCCGCGCCCGCGGGGTCCTGCAGCACCGCCATCCGGCCCGCGTCCATCACGTCGAACGGTCCGGCGTGAACGAGGCCTCCGTGCTCCCTGGCTCGGGTGACCGTCTCGTCCGCGCTTTCGACCGAGACGTAGCAGCTCCAATGCGGGGGGACGCCGCCCGCCGCTTCTTCCGGCCGCATCGTCGTGAGTGCGCCGACGTCCGCCCCGTGCAGCCGCAGCATCGTGTAGATCCCCTCGCCGCCCATTGAATTGTCTTCACTCTCCCAGCCGAAGAGCCCCGTGTAGAAGCTTTTGGCGTCGGGGCCGTTGCGCGTCGAAAGCTCGGGCCAGCAGAAGGTCCCCGGTTCATGGCGTTCGATCTTCGGCATGACGTTCCTCCGTTCGTTCTCGAAACCTATACTTAGAACCGTGCGCTCCGCCATCGGGTTGGTTCTGTGTTCTCTCGCCTGCTCGGCGGCGCCGGGCCCCCCGGCGGCTCGGCCGCACGCCTTGCCGGCCCGCGAAGTCGCGGTGACCATCGACGACCTTCCGGGGGTTTCGGTCGCGGGCTCCGCCGCGGACACCCGGGCGCTGGCGGCCATGACCGCGAAGCTCCTGCGGGCGCTGACCGACCGGCGCGTGCCGGCCGTCGGATTCGTGAATGCGGGCAAGCTCGGTCCCTCTGGCTCGCCCGCGCCGGAGCGTCTCGCCGTTCTCCGATCCTGGCGCTCCGCCGGTCTCGACCTCGGGAACCACACGTTCGGGCATCCGGATCTGCACCGCGTCGGCCTCGATGCGTTCGAACGCGACGTGGAGCTCGGCGAGCCGGACCTCCGTGCTCTTCTGGCCGAAAAGGGCGCCCGGCTCCAATGGTTCCGGCATCCTTTCCTTCACACCGGAAGAAGCCTCGAGGAGAAAAGCGGGCTCGAGGACTTTCTTTCCCGCCGCGGGTATCGCGTCGCGCCCGTGACGATCGACAATTCGGAATGGATCTTCGCGCGCGCGTACTCGGACGCGAAAGACACGGGTCGCGGGTCCCTCGCCGGGCGTGTGGCCGCGGCGTACGTGCCGTACATGGAGGCGAAGTTCGAGTACTTCGAGCGGCAGTCCGTCGCTCTGTTCCACCGCGAGGTCCGACAGATTCTGCTGGTCCATGCCAATTCTCTGAACGCGGATCACCTGGGAGAGCTCCTCGACGCGATCGCCCGGCGCGGGTACACCTTCGTGAGCCTCGACCGCGCCGTGGAAGATCCCGCGTACGGCGCCCCCGATACGTTTTTCGGGGACAGCGGCATCACATGGCTCCACCGCTGGGCGCTTTCCTCGGGACGCCGACCGCTGCCGGGAGAGCCGGCGACGCCCGCTTACGTGCTCGCGGCCGCCGGCGTTGCTTCGGAGTAGCCCGCCCGCGGGTCTGCCCCGCCTCGCAGCAGACGAGAGATGCTTCGTTCTGTCCCACCCTGTGCCGTGAGAGTCCGGCGCATGCGCCTTCGAAAACGCCGAGCCTGCCGCGACAAATCGCTCGAACCCCGAACCTTTCCAGGGGCGGGTCTGAGTGACTGGCAGCATGGGTAACACATTAGACCGGGAGCATGGGTAACACTTTTCGCGGTTTCTCCGTGTCTGGTTCGTAGCAGTTGTTGTAGCTGTGGGCGCTTGCGGGAATCGCGCAGCTTTTTCCGCAACGTCCAC
>JBBQDF010000203.1:0-5631 GCA_038319475.1 Thermoanaerobaculia bacterium | reverse complement strand
CTCCCGGGGATGGACCTCGCCGCGTTCGCGCACGAACTCGAGGAGCTGCGCGGCCTTCCGTCGCCGCGCCGCAGGCCACGGCAGAGGAGCATCGGCGAGCACCCCGATCTCGGCGCGCGGGTGCATCAGCGCCTGAACCGCGGCCGTCACGAAGCCGTAGGTGACGAAGAAGTCCTCCTCGATGCCGAGCGCGGGGAAACGCCGCTCGAGATCCCCCGCGCGGTAGTCCCGGACCCGATGCCGCAGGGTGAGGTCCTGAGCCCGCGCGGGCGCCCGGATGGGGTCGGCCTGCACGAAGCCCATTTTGTGAACGGCCCGTTTCAGAGTGGTCAACGGGAAGAAGCTGCGGGCAACCGAGAACCGCCGCAGGTCCTCGATAGTGAACGGCACGAGTGCAAAGTTACATTGCGGAGAGTCGGAGAGCCCCGGGAAACCGAGCAAATTGAACGGCGGGGCCGGCAGTCGCGAAAGTGCGCGGCGCGCGCCGCTTCTGTCTTATCGTGCCGGTTGTCTGGAAACTCGGGAAAGGGAGGAAAGCAAGATGTTCGTCATCCGGGACGTTTTCACGGCAAAGGCGGGAAAGGGCAAAGAGCTCGTTTCGAAGTTCAAGGGAGCGGCCGAGTTCATGCCGAACGAGGGGATTCACGCGCGACGCATCCTGACCGACACCGTCGCGAATTACTGGACGATCGTGATGGAGACGGAGGTCGAAAAGCTCGACACGTATTTCTCGATGCTGAACACGCGCCCCTCGAATCCGAAGGCGGAAGAGGCGATGAAGGGGTACGCGGACATCGTCGAGGGCGGCTATCGGGAGATCCTGCACGTCGAGTGATCGAGACCGGACGGACGCTTCCTTCACATCGCGCTGCCCGCGCGCCTCCCCGGAAAGGCCGCGAGAAAGGCGGCGGCAAACGGCGAGCGTTCGATCGCGGCTTCGTCCAGCCGGCTCTCCCAGCGCAGGCCATCGCTGTTGGCGAGCAGGATCAGCGTCAGGCGCTCGTCCGGGTCGTCCGAGAGGACCTTGAGGTACAGAGCGGAGTAACGCCCTTCCCAGAGCCCGGTATGCCAGGCGAGGCGCCGGCCCTCGCGCTCGGCTGAAAACCAGCCGAGCCCGTATGACAGAGCGCGGCCGTTCGGCGTGCGGAAGGGAGACCAGAGCTGCTCGCGGAATCGGGTCGAAAGAAGCCTGCCCTCGGTGAGCGCGACGTCGAAGCGCGCCAGTTCGCTGGCGCTGGTGATCACGCCGCCCGCGGCGCCGTCTCCCTGCGGAGGCGGCGGATCGGACCGGACCATCCGGCCGTCGGGGCCGAGGTGATACGGCACCGCCAGCCCGGCGGCGAGATCGGGGCGAAGCGGAAGCGCGCGATGGATGCGGGCGGACCGGCGCATGCCGGCGGGCTCAAAGACGAGCGCCTCGACGAGACTCGAAAAGGGCCGCCCGGGCAACTTCCGCCATCGGACGCGACGCCCAGGAGTAGGACGGCGGGTTGTACCAGAACCGGGTGCCCGGCTCGCCGTTGGCGGTCATCGACAGCACGTGGCGGAGCGTCAGTCGGGAACCTTCACAGGAGTAGTCGGCGAAGAAGACGCCGCCGTCCGCGCGCGCGGAATCGCAGAATTGCGCGAACCCTCGAAAGCTTTGCATCGGGCGGTCGAGGTCGAGCAGCCCATCCTGAACGAGCCGCAGCGCGACGACCGCTGAGATCGGCTTGGCGACCGACGCGATGTTGAACGACGTTTCGGGAGTGACGGGAATCTGCCGCTCGACGTCGGCGGCGCCGAGCCCGCGGGACAGCACGACCGTGGTATCGCGCAGGATCACGACGGCGAGCCCGGGAATGCGGCGAGAGCGCCGGAGGGAATCGAAGCGGTCGGCCAGACCGCCGGCGTCTCGGGCGGAGCGATTCTGTCCTGCGGAACGGGCGGGTCCGGGGCGCTGCCCCCCGACGCAGCCGGCGATCAGGATGAGCGGAAAGCAGGAACGAAGGATCCGTGAGGAACGCGAAGGACGTCCGGCTCGCTCGCTCTTATTTCCCACGCGACTCGGCGGAGCCCGACTCGAAGAACCGCTTGGTCAGAAGCACGATACCAATCAGCTGGACCCACTCCGACAGGACGTTGCCGATGACCTGCCCCCACTTCGACTCCGGATCGGCCCGGGAGTACGCGACGAGCCATCCGATTCCGGTCACGACGAGAACGATCGTCAGCGAATGCGACTCGAGCCAGCGCGGGATTTTCGATCCGAACTTGCGAGGCACGGGCCGGCTTTCCGCAGACCCTTTCTCGTAGAAATACTTGGTCGCCAGCACCGTCACGATGACGCCGGACCAGTCCGCGATGGCGTTTCCGAAAAAAGACCCCGCGTGCGTTTTGGGGTCCGCCCCCCGGTAAAGGACGAACCACAGCGCAAAAATAGCGACGGCGGCGATGGTCAAGGAGTGCTCGTGGAAAAACCCTCCCTTCTTCTTCCTGGGGGCCATCGGCGAATCCTAATCGATCGGATCGGGTCGATCCGGGGGATACCCGGCGGACCGCAAATCCAGGACCCGGCGTCGGCTGCACGCTCGGCCGGATGGCCGCTGGATTACCCGCACGTCTTTTTTCCGAGGAGGGTCCGTAGATCGAACGCGGTGATGGGCCACGTGCGTGAAGAGGTCCCTTCGTTCGTGCGCGAGAGCGCCTCGCGCGCCCTGGCGGGAGGCACCGCCGGCGTCGGGCGCGGGTCGCGGCTGGATGGGACCGGGGGCGGCTTTGAAGCCCCCGGCTCCTCCGGCGCCGTTTTTCAACGCGTTGTATCGTCATCGAATAATTGGCGCAGCCGCCGCAGGAAAGGTCTGTCATGAAAATCCTCGCGACCGTTCTCCTCGTTCTCACCTTCGCAGAGTCCGGCGCCGCGGCGACACCGCCGAAGCCGCCGCCGACGCTGAAGTCCATCCTCCTCGAGCAGCTGAAGACGTCTCACAACGTGCAGGAATGGTTCGTCCCCGCGAGCAAGGCGGTCGACGGCCTGACGTTCGAGCAGGCCGTCTGGAAACAGGGGGCCGCAAATCACTCGGTCGCCCAGCTCGTCCACCACCTGACCTTCTGGGACAAACAGCAGCTCGACAAGTTCCGGAGCGGAGCGGCGCCTTCGTTCAGCGGAGACAACGAGGAGACTTTCACGCCACCCAGGGACAAGGCCGGGTGGGACTCCGCGATGAAACAGCTCGAAGAAGTTCTGACCGGATGGGACAAGGCCGTAGAAGACGCCGACGACGCGAAGCTTCAGGGCTGGGCCTCGACAATCGCGCACATCGGCACGCATCGCGCGTACCACACGGGCCAGATCCTCTACGTTCGCAAGCAGCAGGGTGCCTGGGACGCGTCGAAAGGCGTGAAGTAGGGGGCGTCGAATCCGGGACCGAGCCTGAATACCCGCGGCGGGGGCAGGAATGAGCCGGACTCCTCACCCTGACCCTCTCCCCGGGCGAGGAGAGGGAAGGGAGTTTCGAATCAGCCGAACGTCTTCTCGTCGGCTGACGGGCCGTAGATCGAGGGCACCTTCGCTTCGTTCAACCGCAGGTACACGGTCAGCTGCCCGCGGTGGTGCGCCATGTGGGTGAAGACGTCGCGCACCGCCCTGTAACGGACGGGCTCGTCGACGACGCGGCCTCCCGCGAGGAGTTTCCACTTTGTCATCAGGTATTCGTCGTTGGTCCCCGAGAGCGCCTCGCGGGCCTTCTTCGCTGAGGCGTCGCATACCGAGGCGAGATCGCGGGCGCTCGAGAACTCGGGCGGCTTGAAAGCTCCGGGTCCCTTCGGCGCGATGTCGAGCTCGTCGAGTCGGAGGATCATCTCGATCCACTCCGGCATCGTCGCGACTAAGAGCGCGAGGTACCCCATCTCCATCGACTTGTCGTGCGGCTTCCAGGATTTCCAGTCCGGCACTGCGTCCGGTACCCGCTCGACGGTCCTCCGGCTCAGGGCGGCTTCGGTCTCCAGCTGATCCAGGAAAAAATCGGTCAGTTTCATGGCATCCCCAATCCTCCATTTCATCCCAAATACTCCCCGCTCGCCCGTTTCGAGCGCGCGCACCAGAATGCGTAGGGATCCTCGGACGCGGCGGCTATTTCGGCCTGACCGCGCCCGCCCCCGGCCAGTCGCCGTCGCCGATCCGGACGAGGTTCATCTCGAAAAACCGGACGGGCTCCTTGCCGGCCACGATGCGGTCTCCCACTTCCCGCCACTTCCCGTCCTTCACGGTCGCGGTGTAGCGGATCGTCGTCGGACCGGCCGGGATCTCCCAGACGAACCCGTCATCCGTGCGCCGGATCGTGAAGTCGCCCGACCGGCCCAGGGCGTAGGACCGCATCGAGAAACCGCGGGTGTCGGGATCGAAGGAGATGATCCCGAGAGCGTTGAACGTGACTTTCCCGTCGGCGTCATACCCGCGCCCTTCGAGGACCTTCACGGATCCGTCCAGGAAGGGGCCGATTCGCTCTGTCTGCGTGACCGCGTGTTTGTCTCCCGAGGGAAGCGTGGTCGTCGCCGGCCCTCGCCAGACTCCGTCCATGAAGGCCAGCGGCGCCATGGCCGTGCGTTGGGCGGCGGTGCGCGTCGCGGCGTCCGGGCCAGCCTGTGCAAGGAGGGGGCTTGCCGCCAGCAGGGCCACCAGGCACCCGACGCCGAGCGATCGAGGGTTCGTCACGACTCACCTCCGCGAATTCAGCAATGATACGCAGGCGCGGCGATCAGCGGACATTGCTCTTCGCCCCACTCGCCGGGATTCTTTCAGGCTCCGTCCGGCGATATCGAAATTTCCGGATCGATGTCGACCCGATCCGGCCGCGCCTCAGAGGTCAGTCCACCGCCCGGACCGCCAGGGAGAGCAGGGTCACCACGCGTGCACGCCCCTCCGGACCCTTCGCGATGAGCCTGAAGCCCCCCTCAGATGTGGGCACGGTCCAGATCGCTGCCGTGCCCGTCCAGCGTGCCGCAGCCGCCCGCCGCCCGAGGCGCGTGAAGGGAATCTCCCGCCCCTTTCGCACGAACCCGGTGACCCCGCTGACTTTCCCGTCCTCGCCCGATTCAACCACGATCGTCTCGTAGTCCCCGCGCGCGATCGACCAGACTCCGCGCCGTTTTTCCTCGCGCTCTTCCTCTTTCTCCGAGGAGCGGGAGGTCGGGCCAAAAGGCGCGAGCACGGTTTCGACCTCGTCGAAATCGGAGCCCGGCCGGATGTCCTGAATCGCATCGCACGTTGCCGTCTGCGCCGTCGAGCTCGACGCGAGCGCGAACACGCAGAGGAACGCCAGAAAACATCGGCGGACCGGCTCCGAGGAACCGGCCCGCTGAGAAGGCATCGATCTATGCCAGGTCACCGATGGAACTGGATGTTGCCCTGAGACAGAAGTCCCGAGTGGGACGGGTAGCCCGAAATATC
Organism: Thermoanaerobaculia bacterium; assembly: GCA_038319475.1. Classification (GTDB taxonomy): domain Bacteria; phylum Acidobacteriota; class Thermoanaerobaculia; order UBA5066; family Gp7-AA6; genus JALYUA01. Next base: position 203 of record JBBQDF010000203.1, on the reverse strand, counting down.
GATCGCAAAGCGGTCCCTGTTGACCCCCGGCTCGCCGTTGTCATCCACGGTCACGCGGAACGTCACGGCCATGGAACCGACGTGGCCGTTGCCCGTGAAGGTGACCTCGTTGTTGCCGCTCTGCACGAAGCTCGTGATCTGGTCCGAGACCATGTCAAAGCCCGCCGTGTTGTCGTGATACCGGATCCGGCCGCCCGGGAGAG
>JBBQDF010000202.1:0-5702 GCA_038319475.1 Thermoanaerobaculia bacterium | reverse complement strand
GGGGACGAACCACGCTGCGACACGAAATGGTGGGTAGGCTCCCACGACCCAAGCGACGGGGGCCGCAAGCGTAGCCGCCACGCCGATCAGAAAAGGCCGGCGCTCGGCCGCGCCGTAGACCGCGAGCGGGACGAAGAGAAGAAGTAGGGCTGCGAAAAACACGGTCACCATCTCGGCTCCGGCAATGCGTCATCCGGGTAGTTGCCTCTAACGTCCCAAAGCTCAGCCGCGGCGGCGGCGACGCCGGCGACGTCGGCTGCAGCGCGATGTTAGGCGGCGGCGGTTCGGTCAGACCTTAACGAGTTCCGTCGAGGAGCTCGGCTCCGGAATCGGAAGGCCGTCCGCTCGCATTCCATCGAGGTGAAACTCGATTGCCTCTCGAATCAGGCGCGAGGCCTCATCTTTGGTTTCCCCAACCGCGACGCAACCGGGAAGATCCGGGACGTACGCTCCGTAACTTCCGTCACCCTTTTCGAGAATGACTACATATTCCATCGAGTCACCTACCCTTCAGCCCTGCCTGTTTGAAAATGCTCTTCAGCGTTCCGTGTGGGACGTCTAAGCTCCCCTTTCCGGCCACCGTGACCAGCCCGGGCTTCGATTGGTGCCTGAACTGGCGATGGCTGCCGGTTGTTCGAACCTGGATCCATCCGTCTTCTTCGATCAACCTGATTACCTCTCGAGTCTTCACGGAATCAGGATTTTACGCCCGGATCGCAAGCGAATGCCGTGCCGAGACTTCCGCCGCCTAACATGTATTAGGCCGCCCAATTCTGGAGCCAAACACTGCAGAACTGAGGAGCCTAACGGGGAGGCCTCCCCTTTCGAAATTCACCGTATCTCTCCTTCCCTCATTCGTTTGAGACCCCGCAGGCTCTTTGCTGGCTCCGACGTTAGGCTTCAGAAACTGTCGCCGAACGTTCGTTGATCCAGCAGGGGATTGGGAAAACGCGTTCACAGGTTGTCCGCCCGGCTTCGGATTCCGCGGCCGCCTGCCCTGTTGAGGACGTGTGTGTAGATCATCGTTGTTTTGACGTCGGCGTGAGCCCGGGAGCTCCTGGATGGTACGGATATCGTAACCGCCCTCGGGGAGGTGAGTGGCGAAAGATTGCCGCTGCGGCGGCATTGGAGCGCCTCCTTGATGCGGGCACGCGGACGCCCGCATGACGCTACGTGCACCTATCGACGGGGCATCTGCGCGAGGCGGTCAAGCTCGTCGGATTCGCGGAAGACTCGAACGGGCTGCGCCGGGCTGCGCACCTCAGGAAATCGACGACGAGCAGAACGGGGCTAACTCGTTGGAAGAAAAGATGGGGGCCCCAACGGGATTCGAACCCGTGCGTCGGCCTCCGGGGGGCTCGGGGGGGGCCACACGGCCCCCCCGCACACGGAAGCCAGCCGGGTCCGACACGGCGAAGGAGCGCGCGGCAGCGATGATCTATATGGCGGCCCCAACGGGATTCGAACCCGTGCGTCGGCCTTGAAAGAGCCGTGTCCTAACCCCTAGACGATGGGGCCGCGAAGGAGCGAAGAAAGATAGCACGCCGGCGGGCCGGCCTCGGCCGCGCCAGACTTACGGCCGGATGGCGACGACGACGAGACGCTTCGGACCGTGCACACCGTAGGCGAGGGTCTGCTCGATGTCGGCTGTCTTGCTCGGGCCCGAGATGAGAAGTGCGTTTGCCGGCATTCGACTGGCCCAGCCCTCGACTCGCATCGCTTCCCAGAACGTGTTGTAGATCGCGCGTGTGTCGAGAAGGGCGACGTGCATCGGAGGCACGAGCGAGAGAAGCCGCGGCTCCGCCGGCGTGGGCCACAGGATCAGGCCGCCCGTTTCCGCGATGCCTCCGCGCGTGGTCGTGAAGCCGGCATCGATCTCGTCGAAGAGCTGCCGTTTGGCGTTTCCGGCTTCGATGGGGCGGTCGTAAGGCAAAAGCCTCGGCCCCTCGTCCGCGGGCCACGAGGCCTCGAGCCGCTCCGCGGCCACCGTGCCGGGGCCGTAGAGAACCGTCGAGAGTTTCTCCGCCGCCAGAAATTTCCGGAGGACGCCCGGCCAGTCGGCGTCCGTCGCCTCCAGAAACTCGGCGCGCACAACCTCCATCTGGAAACGCAATCGCGGATAACGCGCCTCGGGCGGCCATTGTTTTCGGGCGAGAACGTCGAAGTTCGACCCAGGCGCGGACTCGGGATGCGCCTCCCGTAGCCGGCCGAGGATCCGCTCACGCGCCGCCTCACTCACCGGCGACTCCCCCGCGCCGGGCGAGCTCGTGCAGGGTGCGCGGCGCGGGGCGCGGCGTCGACCGGGCGCTCGTCCATGCGGCGAGCACGGGAAGCCGCCCCGGGATGAATCGCCGCAGCCGCGTGGCGGCAAAACCGAGCAGCCGGTAGAGCAGGGGCCGGCGGTGCGCTCGTTCCCACAACCACCACGCGAATGTCTCGGCGCGCCCTCTTCCGGTGCCGGCCCCGCGCACGGTCGAGTCCCGCGAGGGTTGCGCCGCCTCCCGACGCAGCCGGACGATCAGCTCCGGAATCGGGATCCCGACGGGGCACACTTCCCCGCAGGCGCCGCAGAGACTGGATGCCTCGACCAGGTCGTGGCGCGCTCCGACGCCTTCTGTCTGCGGCGTCAGGATCTTGCCGATCGGCCCCGGGTACGTCGCTTCGTAGGCATGCCCGCCGACACGCGTGTACACGGGGCAGTGATTCATGCAGGCGCCGCACCGGATGCATCGCAGGGTCGCCGAGAGCTGCGGGTCCTGAGCGATGCGCGACCGGCCGTTGTCCAGGATTACCAGATACACGGCGAAAGGGCCATCCTTCTCTCCCTCCGTGCGCGGCCGCGTGATCATGTTGAAGTAGGTCGTGATGCTCTGTCCTGTCGCGGAGCGCGTCAGCAGGCTGTACAGCGCCGGAACGTCTTCCAGGGTCTCGACGACCTTCTCGAGCCCCATGAGCGCGATGTGGACCGGCGGAACGTGCGTCGACATCCGGCCGTTCCCCTCGTTCTCGACCAGACAGAGCGTGCCCGTTTCCGCGACCGCGAAGTTGACTCCGGAAATTCCGGCGTCCGCCTCGAGGAACTTTTTCCGCAGCACCCGCCGGGCGATTCCTGTGAGCTCGTCGATGTCCTCGGTGTACCGCGCGCCCCGGATCTTTTCGCCGAGAAGGCGGGCGATCTGCTGCCGGTTCTTGTGAATCGCCGGCATGATGATGTGCGACGGAGTCTCGCCGTCCAGCTGGATGATGTATTCGCCGAGGTCCGATTCGACGGACTCGACCCCGTGCTCTTCGAGAAACTCATTCAGGTGCATTTCCTCGGAGACCATCGACTTGCCCTTGACGACCCGTGTCGCGCCGCAGGACCGGAGGATCTCGAGCACGATCCCATTTGCTTCCTCCGTCGTCTCCGCCCAGCGCACCTGAATTCCGTTCTTGGTGCAGTTCGCTTCCAGGCGCTCCAGCAACGACGGGAGCTTCGCCAGGGAGCGCGCCCGGATCGACGCTCCCAGGTTCCTCATCTCGCGCCACTCGGCGGGATCCGAAAACTGCGCCGCGCGCTTGGCGATCAGGCCGTCCATCGCGCGGCGGAAATTCGCCCGCAGGTCCGGATCCTTGAGCGCCGAGGTTGCCGCGGTGCGAAATCGGTGCGGCCGGGCTTCAACGCTCACGCGTGCGCTCCCAGAGAAACTCCGCGATATGGAGAGGCCGCACGCGGTGGCCGGTCGCTTCGAGCCGGCCCGCGATGTTCAAGAGGCACCCGCTGTCTCCCGAGAGGAGCGTCGGGGCGCCGGTCGCGACGACGTCGGCCGCCTTGTCTTCCACCATCGCCGCCGAGATCTCCGGATGGCGGACCGCGAACGTTCCCCCGAAGCCGCAGCATTCGCTCTCCCGGGACAGCGGAACGACTTCGACGTTCGCGAGTTGCGCGAGCAGAGCGCCGGGCTCGCCGACGATCTCCATTTCCCGCAGCGCGTGACAGGAGGAATGCCACGTCACCCGCGCGGGCCTCCCCCGGTCGGCCAGGCGCACGCGGAGAACGTTCACCAGGAACGAGGTCAGCTCGTGAATGCGTGAGGCAAACTCCTCCGCCCTTGGACGAAACGGGTCTCCTTCGAAGAGCGTCGGGTAGTGGCGCTTCATCATCGCCGCGCACGAACCCGAGGGGACGACGATCGGATACGGCTTCGGGAAGCGCTCGATCTGTGCCCTCGCGACCGCCCGCGCCTCCGAGGCGTACCCGGAGTTGTATGCGGGCTGACCGCAGCACGTCTGGTCCTGAGGGAAAACTACGCGGACGCCTTCCCGCTCGAGAAGACGGATTCCGGCGAGACCCGCCTCGGGATAAAACAGATCCACGAGACACGTTCCGTAGTAATAAACGGCGGCCGGTCTGCCTTCGATCGGAACGTCGGGAGCCGCCATGTGCCCGGATGATGGCGCAGGAACGCTCTCCCCGGCCGGAAAATCACGTTCGTGTTCCGCGACCCGTCTCCAGCGGCCCGGGGTCAGCGGCCCGTGAAAGCGCTGGTGTCCGCGATGCTGGCGAGCTGGCCGGCGGCGTTCCGATAGGTTCGTTCTGCGCCGGTGTACGTATCGCGAATTGTCAGCGTGAACTCCAGGTTCGTGAGCGATCCCGCGAAAACCCAGTAATTGCGATTCGCGGCCCGGCCGTCCACCACTTTGACGACCAGCTCGACGTTTCCCGGCGAGAAGAACCAGAAGTGCCCGGTGTTGACCGTTTCGGGCACAGCCACGGCGGGACGCGGAATGCCGGCGGAATCCAGCCAGTCGACTCGGGCGCGAAAACGCCCGTCCAGGCAGAGCTCCGGACCGGGAGGGCAGTTTTGAATTTCAACCCGCACGAGCGCGCCCTCTTCTCCGTACCAGAGGTTTCGGTCCGGTCCGGTCAGGATGGGCCCCGGCGCCGCGGAGGTGAATCCGCCGATCAACGAGGAAAATTCCTGGATCGCCGAAGGCACCGGGGTGAAGGGGTCGAGGACCGCCCGTGCCAGGACGCCCGTCTTCGAAAACCACACGGCGCCGTCAGGACCGGCTCCAATGGCGCGCGAGGTCCCGCCATTCGGAATGGCGAATTCCTGAATGTAACCGAAAGTCGAAATTCTCCCGATCTGACTCGCCCCGGCCTCGGTGAACCAGAATGCCTTGTCCGGGCCTGCGGCGATTTCCCATGGCTCCCTGTTCCTGCCCGGCAGTGGAAACTCCGTGACATCTCCCTGTGACGTGATCCGTCCGATGCGATTCGCGCCCGGCTCCGTGAACCAGACGTCATCGACCGTTCCCGCCGCGATCCCGTGCGGCTGCCCGTGCGCGGTGATCGTCGGGAACATCCGGATCGCGCCGTTCGCGTCGATCCGGCCGATCCAATCGAAGTAATCCGTGAACCAGACGGCAGAACCGGTGCCGTAAGCAACCGAGATCGGAAAGCTCGGAAAGATTGGCGGATCGAAAAGAGTGAACTGTCCATCGGTGTGAATCCTGCCGATCTTGCCGGCTCCAAGACTTCCAGCCGTGAACCAGAGGTCGCCACGAAATCCAGGCGCGATTCCGCCCACTGGCTGTCCTACGGGCCATTCGGATTTTTCACCGGCGGGGCTCAGTCGGCCGACGCGGAAAAAGCCCGGGAGCTCGGTGAAGGACGGCGACGCCCACGTGTACCAGAGGTTGCCGTCCGGACCGTTCGT
>JBBQDF010000201.1:0-5716 GCA_038319475.1 Thermoanaerobaculia bacterium | reverse complement strand
CTCCGCGACGCCGGGAAGGTTTTCGAACGCCCCCGCCTCGACCGTGCCCCGGTTCCCGGTGATGCCGATCGCGGTGCGCTGCGCGCCGGGGATCGGATGCGCCGCGAGACCGAGCCCCTGCACGGTTTCGACGACGCGCCGGACGTCTTCGGCACTGGCCGCCGCATCCATGACGATGAGCATCGGGGTGCTATCATCATGGCCCTGATCCACCGTGTCAAACTTCCACGGACACCTCGACGAAAGGCAGCCGGAATGAGACGGATCGCTGTTTCTCCGCTCGCGGCGCGACGCCTGTTTGGCGCGCTCTTCGCGCTCGGATCGTTTTTTGTCACGTCGCCGCTTCTCGCCTACAACGTGAAGCTCAAGGACGGCTCGATCATCTTCGCGCGCACGAAGTACGAGGTGAAGGGTAAAAAGGCGATCATCACGCTCCAGAACGGCACCGTCACGAGCTACGACCTCTCGGAGGTCGACGTTCCCGGAACCGAACAGTACAACCGGGACAATCCGGGAAACGTGCTCGTCATCGACAATTCGGGCGACAGCCAGATGGCGGTCCCGCTTTCGACGCCCAACCCGACGGTGAGCCTGCAGGATGTCCTCCGGAAGAAGAAGGTCCCACTCGGCGCCCCCAACGGCCGCAACTCGGGAGCGGATGGCGCCGCGGCTGATTCCATGCAGGTGGACGGGTCCGTCGACCAGGCCTTTCGCAAGGTGCTCGACGGCGCCGGGATCTCGCAGTACCGGCTGACCGCGTCGCGCGGCAAGATCCGATTCCTGGCGACGGCGAACAACGAAGAGACGGTTTTCAACACGCTTTCCGCGACGGCGCGCGCCGTGGCCGATCTCGCGGCGAGAGGGCGGGACATCTCCGCTGAGATCGTGCTGACGACCTCGGGCGGCGAGTCCGGCGGGACGTTTCAGATGACGGCCGACCAGGCGCGCCTGCTCGTCAACGGGAGCCTCACGGTCGCCGATTACTTTTTAAAGAACGTCGTCCTCTGACCGGCCGGCAGCGACGCCCCTGACTCCTGCGCATCCGTGGGGCGCCCGGCGGGAACCGGCGCGCGTCCTTCGAGGAGACAAACATGGCCGAGGCGGACCCTCAGAACTACAGGAACCACCGGCGGTTCATCCCGCTCTACCACTTCGTCGTCTTCGGAATTCTGGTCGTCAACGCAATCTACTCGCTCGTGCGGCTGGTCCGCGCGCCCTCGTGGGAATCCGGACTGTCGCTCGCGGTCGCATTCGCGCTCCTCTGCCTGTTCTTCTACGCGAGGATCTTCGCGCTGACCGTTCAGGATCGCGTGATCCGGCTCGAAATGCGGCAGCGGCTCGCGGCCATTCTCCCGGCGGACCTGCGCGGCCGGATCGAGGAATTAGACCGGCATCAGCTCATCGCATTGCGTTTCGCGAGCGACGCCGAAATGCCGGACCTCGTCCGCGAAGTATTGACGAACAAGATCGTCAACCGCGACGAGATCAAGAAGCGGATCAGGGACTGGCAGGGGGACTACTTCCGCTGCTGAACGGTTTCCTGTTCCCGGTTCCCGGTTTTCACTTCTGACCAGTCGAGCTTCTTTCCGCCCTCCCCATCTCGACACAGAGCCACGCGCCGGAGAGGATCGCGGCGACCGACAGCAGGTGGGACGCGCCCCGCAGCAGCGCCGCCAGCGCGTGATCCCAGCCGAGCAGGCCGGCGTGCGACAGCATCCAGTTCCAGTCGTGAACGGGATCTTGAAACAGGCCCACGAGCGGCAGCTCCATGGCCCTGGCGTCGCCGACGTACGCCGCGAGCCCGAACAGCGACGACGCGAGCCATGCGGCCGCCACTGTGATGCCGAACCAGTCCCGTTGTCGGGCGAGGACCAAGCCCGCGGCGACCGGCCCCGCGATCTGCGCCAGGCTTCCGCCCGCAATCGACGGCCACCGTCCGGCCCAAGCGAGAACCAGATGCCCGAGCTCGTGGATCCCCAGGGTGATGCCGCCGAAGAGGTCGGTCGAGAGCGGATCGCGCAGCCGCCGAAGACCCGACCAGACAAAGTAGAGAACGAGAGGCGCCCGCCAGATCCAGGAGCGGCCGCCGCACCACTCCCGCGCCTCGGCGATCCAGCCCGAAAACGGTAGCTCGCGCTCCGGGTTCGGCCGGCGCGGCGCCGGCGGGCGGATGAGAACTCCCACCCGCTTGCAGCCCCTCAGGAGCCTTCGAGCGTGTCGGGCACCGGCGTCAGATGATAGCGCGCGTCCTCGCCGACGGCGCGCTGGAACCGCTCGGCGAACGAGGGCAGCTCCCCCGCGGACTCGTCGGCGAAAATTCGCGCGACGCGATGCAGCGGGAAAAAAACGGTCGCGGGGAAGAACGTGAGCGGCTCCTTGTGGGAGATTTCCCGCACCCACCCTTCGAAGCCATCGAGCGACAGGCCCCTGACGATGACGCCGGTCGCGTCGCGCTCCCGCAGCAGGCCCCAGAACTTCTCCCTGGGGTTGACGAGCTGGACGAGGACGAAGTCTCCGCTCTTCATCGCGCCTCGGCGGCCTGCGAGAGCTCGATCAGCAGGCCGTGGCCGGCGTCGGGATGGAGAAAAGCGACTCGCTTGCCGTCGGCCCCGGGGACCGCCGCCTGGTGCAGGAGGCGGAACCCCCTTTGCGCCAGGTCCGCCAGGGCCGCGTCGATGTCCTCGACGGAGAAGCACACGTGATGAACGCCCGCTCCGCGCTTTGCGAGAAACTTCGCGACGGGAGAGTCCTCGGAGGTGGGCTCGAGAAGCTCGATGCGGCTCTCTCCCACCGGCAGGAAGGCCGCGCGGACCTTCTGCCCGGGGACTTCCTCCCGATGCTCGACCTCGAGGCCGAGCGCCTCGTAGACATCGAGCGCGTCGTCGATCGAAACGACGGCCACCCCGATATGGTCGATCCGGTAGGCGGACATCCGGGAAAAGTTATCAGGTGTCAGCGCGCGGCGCGGCTTCCCGGCCGCGCACCACGTCGTCGAACAGCCGCGCGGACGCCGCATACGGATCTTCCGTGCGCGCCGCGACGCGCGCCACGGCGTCCGGAAGCCCGCCTCCCGCGCGCGACGGCGCCTCCACTTCCCGCCGGAAGCGCTCGTCGAGGACGGCGAGCAGCCGGGCCCGCGCCCGGCGCCGGGCCCGGCGTTGCCCCTCTCCCCCTGCGCGCAGGTGGCCGGCGTGGCGCTCGAACGCCTCCAGGGTCTCCGAAACTCCCGCGGCCGAGGGAGCGACCGTCCGGACGATCGGGGGCCGCCATCCGGAGTCGGGGGCGAGGTCGAGCATCATCGAAAGCTCGGTCTCCGTGCGCGCCGCGCCCTCGCGGTCCGCCTTGTTGACCACGAAGACGTCGGCGATCTCCAGGATCCCCGCCTTGATTGCCTGGATGTCGTCTCCGAGCCCCGGCACCAGGACCACGGCGATCGTCTCGGCCGCCTTGACGATGTCGACCTCCCCCTGCCCGACGCCGACCGTCTCCAGGATCACGACGTCGTACCCGGCGGCGTCGAGAACGTCCACCGCGTCCCAGCTCGCGCGCGCGAGCCCCCCGAGCGCGCCCCGCGTGGCCATCGAACGGATGAACACGCCCGGATCGGTATAGATCTCCGACATCCGGATGCGGTCTCCCAGGATGGCCCCTCCCGTAAAAGGCGACGACGGATCGACGGCAACGATGCCCACGCGGCGGCCCTGCGCGCGGTAGGCCTGCGCCAGGCGCTGCACCAGGGTCGACTTGCCCGCTCCCGGCGGCCCCGTGATCCCGAGCGTGCGGGCACGTCCCGTGTGTGGGAAGAGCGCGGCCAGCAGGTCCGCGGCGCCACCCTCCCGTTCGAGAGCGGAGATCGCCCGGCCGATCGAGCGCGGATGCCCCCGGAGGACCCCCTCGACGATCGCGGGGACCCCCCCGGCCGGAGGCGCGGTCAAAGCGGGATCAGGAGCCGAGCAGGCTCTTGGCGATGACGAGCCGCTGGATCTCGCTCGTCCCTTCGCCGATCGTGCAGAGCTTCACGTCGCGGTAGAACTTCTCGACCGGGTAATCCTTGATGAAGCCGTATCCCCCATGGATCTGAATCGCCTTTTCGGTCGCGCGCACGGCGACCTCCGAGGCATAAAGCTTCGCCTGCGCCGAGAAACGGGTGACTTCCTCTCCGGCGTCCTTTGCGGCGGCGGCCCGGATCGTCAACAGCCGCGAGGCGTCGATCTCAGTCGCCATGTCCGCCAGAAAGAACTGGATCGCCTCGAACTCCGCGATGGGCCGGCCAAACTGGCGCCGCTCCCGCGCGTACTTCAGCGACGCCTCGTAGGCGCCGCGGGCGATGCCGATCGAGAGCGCCGCGATCGAGATCCGTCCCCCGTCCAGGATCTTCATCGAGTCGACGAACCCGCTGCCTTCCTTGCCGAGCAGGTTGTCGGAGGGGACACGGCAGTCGTCCATGACGAGCGTGCAGGTGTCCGACGCCCGCATGCCGAGCTTGTTCTCCTTCTTGCCGACTCGGATGCCCGGATTGTCGAGCTCGACGATGAATGCCGAGATTCCGTGGCGCCCGGCCGACTTGTCCGTCACGGCCATCAGGACCGCGACCTGGCCCACCGACGCGTTCGTGATGAAATTCTTCGAGCCGTTCAAGACCCAGTCGGTGCCGTCGCGCACCGCGGTTGTCCGGGTGCCCCCGGCGTCTGATCCGGCCTCCGCTTCGGTCAACCCCCACGCGGCCAGCCACTCTCCCGACGCGAGCCTCGGGATGTAGCGGCGGCGCTGCACCTCCGTGCCGAACTGAAAGATGTGATTCGAGCCGAGCGAATTGTGCGCCGCGAGAGCCAGGGCAATCGAAGCGTCGACGGCGGAGAGCTCCTCGACGATCGCGGCGTAGTCGCCGTACGTGAGGCCGGAGCCGCCGTACTCCTCGGGAAACAGAACGCCCAGAAACCCGAGCTCGCCGAGCTGTCGGAACACCTCCACGGGGAAGTGCTGCGCCTCGTCCCATTCCATGACGTGGGGGCGAATCTCCGCCTCCGCGAATTCGCGGATCGTCTGGATGATCGCCTGGCGCTCGGCGGAAACTGCGATGCTCACAGCCGCCATTCTAACGAAAACAGCGGCTTTCGAGAGCGCCTCCCCTCCCGCTCAGCGGGTCGAGGCGGGCCCGGCCGTCAGTGTCGACCCGGGCACGATGTCGATTCCGGTGTAGTAGTGCCGCAGGATCTCGTCGAACTTCGCCCCCGCGAGTGCCATGCCGTACGCGCCGTTCTGGCACATGCCGACTCCATGCCCCCATCCCCGCCCCAGGAAAAGAAACTCGGTTTCTCCCTGCGGACCCCGCACGCGCTGCACCGTGAAGAGCGCGTCCGGCATTTCGAGGGCCTGACGGAGAGCAAACCGCTTCATCGTCGCCTCCGCGGCGTCGGTCACGACGCGGATTTCCGTGACCCGTCCGGAGGCGCTGCGGGAAACGACGCGGATCTCCCGCACTTCCGAGCCGGCGACCCGCGCGGCCATCCGCCTCGAAAGCTCGCGGCCCGAGACCCGCCGGACCCACTCGGTCCAGGCCGACTCCCGCTCGAACGTCGGGCCCGCGGCGTCGAGCTCCGTCCACAGCCCGATCACTTCGGGTCCGCGCTTCCACCAGCGGAGCCGGTCCCCCGCCCTCAGGGTCAGCGTCCCGGCGGCGAGATACCGGTCGCCGACGCGCCGCGCGAGAGGCAGC
>JBBQDF010000200.1:0-5717 GCA_038319475.1 Thermoanaerobaculia bacterium | reverse complement strand
CCTATCCGCCCGTCTCGGTCCTCCACTTTTCCTGGCCCGCCCACGCGTTTCGCGCTCCGCTCGAGGGATTCGGCCATCTGGTCGTTCCGGCCGCCGGCCGGCGTGTGCTCGGCGCGGTCTGGAGCTCGAGCATTTTTTCGGGCCGCGCTCCGGAGGGCCAGACGCTCGTCACCGCGTTCGTCGGCGGAGCGGCGGATCCCGCCGCGGCGCGCCTGCCGGACGGAGAGCTCGAGGCGATGGCCGCCGGCGAGCTCTCGGCGACTCTCGGAGCCACCTCCGCCCCACGCCTGGTCGCGCTCACCCGATGGCCTCGCGCGATCCCGCAGTACGAGATCGGTCACGCGCACCGCATGGCGGTTCTCTGGCGGACCGAGGGGCGATGGCCGGGGCTCGTCTTTCTGGGAAGTTATCGCGGCGGCGTTTCAGTCGGCGACGTGGTGCGCAACGCGCTCGCCCCTTTACCGGGCGTGCCGTGAGGATCGATCGATGGCTCTGACGATTCGGACGGAGAGCCTCAGAAAAGTGTACACATCCGCGCCGCCCTCGGCGACGCCCGGCCGCGGCATCGCGGCGGCTCCGTTCGCCTGGCGCGGGGGTTCTTCGGCGCGGCAGCGCGTCGAGGTGGTCGCGCTCGACGACCTCACGCTGGAAGTCGCGGCGGGGGAGATCTTCGGCCTGCTCGGTCCGAACGGGGCGGGCAAGTCCACCACCGTGGGAATCCTGACGACGCGGGTGCGCCCGACGTCCGGACGCGCCTGGATCGGTGACGAGGAAGTCTGGAAGAGGCGCGTTTCCGTCAAGCGGCGGATCGGCGTCGTCCCGCAGCGGCCGAACCTCGACTTCGCTTTGACGGCCCGCGAGATCCTCGTGTTTCACGGAGCGTATTTCGGAATCCCGCCCGCCGAGCGTCAGGCGAGGGCGCGGACCTTGCTGGAACGCTTCCAGTTGACCGAGCGCGCCGACCAGCTCGTCGTCGGGTTTTCCGGGGGGATGATGCAGCGGCTGTCGATCGCCCGCGCGATGATGCACGAACCCGAAGTTCTGTTCCTGGACGAGCCTTCGTCGGGGCTCGACCCGCAGACCCGTCTCCTGCTGTGGGAGATCGTGCGCGAGTACGGCGCGCGCGGGCGTACGATCGTGCTCACGACGCACAACATGGAAGAGGCCGACGACCTCTGCGGGCGCGTGGCGATCGTGGACCACGGCCGCGTCATCGCCCTCGGGTCGCCGGAAGCCCTGAAGGACACGGTGCCCGGCGGGCACCTGATCCGGCTGCAGGTCTCGCCCCGCTCGCCGGAGCTGCTGGAGGCCCTGTCGCGCGCGGCCGGCGTCACCGAGGTCCGCCCGGCCGGCGCGTCCGGAGCGGACGTCTATGCCGACCGCGGCGGGCCGCTCGTGCCGGAACTTTTGAACCGGGTGCTGGCGGCGGGCGCGGTGGTTTCCGACGTGCACATCTCGGAGCCCTCGCTCGAAAACCTCTTTCTCCACCACACTGGCCGGAGCCTCCGCGATTGAGCCGGACCTTCCTGGCTTTGCTGTCGAGGGACGCGCATGTCGCGCGGCGGAATTTCATCCCGCTGCTGCTCCAGACGCTGCTGCAGCCGATGCTGCTCGTGTTCGTCTTCGGCCGTGTGCTGACGACGAGCGGGTACATGCCGCTCGAATACAAGAGCCTCCTGCTTCCCGGCATCATCGCGCTCTCGATGATGCTCGCCGGAATTCAGGCCGTCGCCATGCCCGTCATCTCGGAGTTTCAGTTCACGAAGGAAATCGAGGACCGGCTGCTGGCCCCGATCGAGATCGAGTGGGTTGCTGTCGAGAAGATCCTCGCCGGAATGCTCCAGGCGTTGATCGCCGGGCTCGTCGTCCTTCCGGCGGCCTGGCTCATCATGGGGCGCGGGGTCGCGCTGACGCTTCCTCATCCCCTCTACTTCGCGGCGCTCTGCCTCGCGGTCGCGCTGCTCTCCTCCGCGATCGGGCTGACGCTCGGGTGCTCGATCGGGCAGACCCAGATCGGCCTGATGTTCAGCCTGGTTCTCGCGCCGATGATCTTCTTCGGCTGCACGTACTACCCGTGGAGCGCCCTCGCGAAGTTTCCGATCCTGCAGAAGGCCGTACTTTTAAATCCCATGGTCTACTCGAGCGAAGGCCTTCGCTCGGCTCTCGTGCCGCAGTTCCCGCACCTGCCGGTTGCGGCCGTGGCGGCGGGACTCTTCCTGTTCAACACTCTCTTCGTCTCGCTCGGGATCCGGCAGTTCCGGCGCAAGGCCGTGCTCTAGTCATCGGGTCGGGGCGGGGTCTTCTTTGTGATCCGACGGTTCACTCTTCAATGCTTTCTGCTCCTCCGCGGTCAATTCCGGCAGGTGGCGTAGAAACGCGACGATCTGCCAGATCTCGTTCGGCTTGTGGGTGGGAGAGAACGCGGGCATCCCGGTCGTGCGGACGCCGTTGGCGACCAGCCAGTACATCTCGCCGTCGGGCCTGCCCTGCACGCGCGGCAGCGTTAAGTCCGGGGCGGGCGGGTTTAAGCCCATGCCGAGCTCCGCGGGGTCGACGCCGGGCGCGCCGTGGCACATGACGCAGTTCTCCCGATAGTGCGGAAGGCCGGCCTTCCAGGTTTCGGGTGTCGCGGGATGCGGGTTCTTCGCGACGGGGGCCCGGCGCGCGACGGAGCGGTTGAGCGCGAACAGGGCGACGCGCGATTCCAGCCGCGAAGGGGTGGCGGTTGCGGCGACGTTGTAACCGCCCAAGGCGACCACGACGGCGATGATCCCCCCGACCAGAAAGAAGCCGAACAGAATTCCGGAAAAGAACCGCATGGTGACTCCTTTTTTTCCCAGGGCCTTTACCGCCTTAGTCGCGGGGCCCTGACTTTGAGCGTATTCGGGCCCGCGTGGGGCGCGCGTGCCCGAACACGACGCGGCGACCTTTCCGCGCGGGTACGCGCGGGGCGCCGCCCGCTCATGCGTGCCCGCGGTTGGAGGCGTGGCACGTCATTTCCGAGCCCCACTCGACCTGTATCGTGGCATGGTCCACTCCCGCCGCGGCCTTCAAGACCTGCTGCACTGCGAGAAGGACCTCGCCGCGCGGCGTCTCGGCGGCGGCGCGAATGTGCACGCTCGCCGAATGCACGCCCGAAGTCAGGGTCCACAGATGCAGGTCGTGGATCGCCTCGACGCCTTTCACGCGCAGCACCGCGTCGCGGACCGCGGCGAGGTCGATTCCTCCCGGGGAGCCCTCGAGAAGGATGTGCGCGGACTGCTTGAGAAGCGACGCGGCGCGCGGAAGGATGAAGAGAGCCACCGCGGCCGAGACGGCCGGGTCGAGCCAGAGCCACCCCGTTCGAGGGATCGCGATCGCGGCCGCCAAAACAGCCGCCGACCCGAGCGTGTCGGTGAACACCTCGAGGTAGGCGGCATGCATGTTCAGGTTCTCGCCGGCACCGTGCCCGTGCCCGTGCCCGGGGCCCGGCGAGAGCAGCCGCATCGCCGCGAGGTTTGCGGCGAGCGCGGCCAACGCAACCCAGAGCATCACGCCGGTGCGCACGGGCACGGGAGACGAGAATCGCAGCACGGCCTCGACGAGGATCCCGACGGCCATGAGGAGCAGGATCTCGGCGTTGACGAAGGCGGCGAGGATCTCCGCCCTGTAGAGGCCGAAGCTGTGCCGGCCGGTCGGAGCGCGCCCGGCGACGGTGATCGCGGCGTATGCCAGGATGAGAGCCGCGATGTCGGCAAAGAGGTGCGCGGCGTCGGCCAGCAGCGCGAGACTGCCGGAGACGACCCCTCCGGCGATTTCGAGCGCGAGCACCCCGGCGGTCAAGGCGAGAGCGGCCCGGAGCCGGCGGCGACGCCCCTCGCGCTCAGAGGCCGGCGGCCTTCCTTCGCTCTCGGCTGGCCAGCCGGCGGCGCTCATTCCGCGGGAAGCCTCTCGACCTCCACGCGCGCGTCGTTGAAGCAGGCACCCCCGCCGAGATCCGCGAGCGTGTCGGGCGCGACCGCGTTGGCGGTCGATCCGCCGAATGTGTTGTGGCTCCACAGACCCTTGGGAACGCAGACGACCCCCGGCCGCAGCGTCGCGGCGACGCGCGCGATGCAGGAGACCCGGCCCGAGAGGTTCCGGGCCGACACGCGATCGCCATCCGAGATCCCGCGCGCGAACGCGTCGGCCGGATGGATCTCCAGGACCGCGATCTCGCGGCGCAGCTCTCCGAGGGTCGAGCTGATCGTCTGGTCCGTCGCGGGCGAGACCAGCGCGAGCGGGTATGCCTCGGTCGCGGGGTCTTCCCGGTACCCGTAGAGCCCGGCGGGCGCTTCGAAGTCGAGCTCCGGCGGCAGCAGGTGCGCGCGGCGATCGGTGGTTCGCGGAAACACGTCGACGAACTGGATCGGGTTTCGGCCCGGGGTCGGGGCGGCAATCCCATCGGAGTCGAGAGACGCCCTCCACGCCGGACCCGAGGGGTGACCGGACAGAATTTCCGCCGTCAGCTCCGCCGCGGTCGTCGCATCCCCGGGCCTCGCGAGGCCCGCCCGGCGGCAGAGCTCCCCGAACACCTCGTGGTTCGGCCGAGACTCGCCGACCGGAGGAATCACCGGCGGGGCTTCCTGGAGCACGTACGCGCCATACCCCTTCGACAGCTCCGCGCGCTCCAGAAACGTGGTCGCGGGAAGCACCACGTCCGCATAGAGCGCGGTGTCCGTCATGACCGGGTCGAAGACCACCGTGAAAAGGTCTTCGCGCTCGAGCCCGCGCCGGACCTTCTCCTGCTCCGGCAGAGTCATGAGCGGGTTGCAGTTGTAAACGAAGAGCAGGCGGACGGGGCGATCCCGGTCGAGGAGCGCCTCGCCCGCGCGGTTCATGTTGACCTCGCGGGACGCCGAGGGCTCGGGGCGAGCCGCGCGAAGGGAGTCGAGCTCCCACACGGCGGAATTCGAGAGCGTGTACCCTCCGCCGCGCACCCCGAACTTGCCGGCGACGGCCGGGAGCGCGAGGATCGCGGCCGTCGCCGATCCGCCATTGCGGTTTCTCTCGAGGCCCCACCCGCAGCGGATCGCGGCGGGAGAGGACTCGGCGTACCAGCGGGCGAATTTCTCGAGCTCCGGCTCGAGAACACCCGCCACCTCAGCGGCGCGCGCCAGCGTCCACGGCTCCGCGCGACGGCGCAGCTCCTCCCATCCGGTCGCGTGCTCGTTCAAGAATGCGAGATCCGCGGCCCCGTTCTCGAAGAGCCAGCGGTGCACGGCGAGCGCGACGGGCAGGTCCGTTCCGGGACGAAGCGGCAGGTGCAGGTCGGCGTCAGCGGCGAGACGGGTGCGCCGCGGGTCGAGGACCACGAGCCGCCCGCCGGCGCGCCTGGCGGCCTGGAGGTGCGGCAGGAGGTGTATGCCGGACGCGTGAGGGTTCGCCCCCCACACGACCGCGAGCCGCGCGTGGGCGTAATCGTCGAGAGCGATGCCCGCCATTTTTCCGTAGAGTCCGACCGCGGCGCGTGAGGACGGGGCCGAGCAGACCGTCCGGGCCAGCCGAGACGCGCCGAGCCGCGAAAAGAGCCGCGCGTCCGTCGTGTCCTGCGAGAGGTATCCGTTCGAGCCGCCGTAGGAGACCGGGAGAATCGCCTCTCCTTGACCGTCCCCCGACAGCGCGGTCATCCGGGAGGCGATCAGGTCGAGCGCCTCGTCCCAGCTCACCCGCCGGAAGAGCCCTTCGCCCTTGCGCCC
>JBBQDF010000199.1:0-5729 GCA_038319475.1 Thermoanaerobaculia bacterium | reverse complement strand
CACAGCGTCGCGAACTTGACCTGTGAATTGCAGGCGGAGCACGGGATCGGCGTCTCCCCGGCCAGATAAGAGGCCACGAACGGGCGCACGACCGTTTCGGCGAACTCCTCCTGCAGGTCGATAACGTAGTGGGGGATGCCGAGGGCCCACGCCACCCTCCGGGCATCCGAGAGGTCGTCGGCGGCGCAGCAACGGCTGGTGCGGCCGGACTCCGCCGACTGATCCCAGAGCTGCATCGAGAGACCGACGACCTCATGCCCGTCGCGCTTTAAAACAAGCGCGGCGACCGACGAGTCGACGCCTCCCGACATGGCAACGGCAATGCGCATGGAAGAAAGCTATCAGGTGGCCCCCCGGACACTCCAGGCCGGCGGGAACTATTCCTTGCCGGTGACGATCAGCATCAGCGTCGATCCCCCGATCGAGAACTCCGCCTGGTTCTCGAGCCGGACTTCGTCGATCCGGTTTTCGCCCACGAAGGTGCCGTTCGTGGACCCGAGGTCGACCAGGAACACGGCGTCGCCGGCGAGCTCGATCGCGGCGTGCTGGCGGGAGATCTCGGGGTCCTCGACGTTGATGTCCGCATCGTGCCTCCCGATGACGACGCGCGGCTTGTCCAGGACGTGGATTGTTCCGGCGTCGGGTCCCGCGATCACCGCCAGCGAGACTCGCGACTCGTCGGGCATCCCGAGAGCGGCGCCGCCCCTGCGCTCCGCTCCATCGCCCTCCCGCAGCGCAGGGCGCGAGGAGCCCGCCTCGTCCCCGCCGAGCCGCAGGACCGTGTCCTCCGCGCCCGAGCGGGCCGCCGGGGACGCCCCGCCGGCGGTGGCAGCTTCGTTAAAAATGTCGAAAATCGCGAGGCACTTCCGGCATCGGACCTTCTTGGACGCCTTGCCTTCGAACCGCTCCGGGTCATACCGGTATCGCGCGTAGCACCGATCGCACTCGATGATCACGTTGAAGCTCCGCGTGACGCGAAGATGGGCTCCGCCGCCGACGCTTCAGGGCTGCGGCGCACCGCGGACACGGCTTCCGGAAGGAGGCGCAGCACGGTCTCGACCTCTTCGAACGTGTTCAAGCGTGAGAGAGAAAACCGCAGGACTTCGCGCGCCTCCTGCCGTGAGAACCCGAGGGACAGGATGGACGGCGACGGAGCGAGCGTGCCGCTCGAGCAGGCGCTGCCCGCCGAAACCGCGATCCCTTCGAGATCGAGCCGGACCAGCAGAGTTTCCGCGAGTGCGCCCGCGAACCGGATCGCCGTCGTATTGGGAAGCCGGGGAACCGAGGCGGAGACGGCGGTGGTGCCCGGAATAGAGGCCAGGATGCCCTGCTCCAGGCGGTCGCGGAGGCGCCCGATTGACTCCGCGTCGAGCCCCTGGCGCTCGCGGGCCAGGCGAGCTGCGACTCCGAACCCGACCAGGGCGGGGGTGTTTTCCGTTCCGGCTCGGAGCCGCTTCTCCTGCCCTCCTCCCGCCGTTCGGACCGCGATTCGGACGCCGTCGCGAATGTAGAGCGCGCCCGCGCCTCGCGGCCCGTGCAGCTTGTGCGCGGAAAGCGAGAGGAGGTCGACATCGAGCGCGCGCACGTCGATCGGCACCCGCCCCGCCGCCTGGACGGCGTCCGTATGGACGAGCGCCCCTCGCGGCCGCGCGCCCCGGGCGATCCCCGCGAGCGGAAAAAGCGCGCCATATTCGTTGCTGGCGGTCATCACCGACACGAGAACCGTCTCGGCGGTCATGGCGTCGAGGACCCTCTGCGTGTCGAGAGCTCCCGAGGGGTCCGGATCGACGATCCGGACGGGAAGGCCGGCAGCGGCTTCGCGAACGGACGGGTGCTCCGCGCCCGAACGCAGCCAGGAGCCCCGCTTTTCCGCCGTCGCCCCGTGAACCGCCATGGCATTGGCTTCGGTCCCGCCTGACGTGAAAAAGATTTCTCCCGGCAGGGCGCCGATCAGCCGGGCGACCTCCTCGCGCGCCTCCTCGACGGCTCGGCGGGCGCGGCGCCCTTCCGCGTGCAGGGACGAGGGGTTTCCGAAGAGATCGAGGGAAGCCTCCGTGGCCCGGCGGACCTCGGGATCCATTTTTGTGGAGGCGTTGTTGTCGAAGTAGATCATCTGCCGGTCGGCGCGCGAGCGGTGAACCGGGCGAAAAGACGAAGCTGGAATCCGGTGTTCCGACTCGACTCGCCGGATTATCCTCTGATTGCGCCATGTAAAGGGAGCGTGAAGGAATAGGCCCGCGAATCCGCGGAGTTAAGATCCGACACGATGACCCCGGTTCCCCGGTTCGCAGCCGCTCTTTGCCTCTGCTTCGCCGCGGCGGGCGTCCTGCCGGGCCAGAATCCGCCGGCCGGCGAGGCACCGTCCCCGACCGCGTCTCTCTCGAAGAAGGCCGCGATCGCGGCGATGCCCGAAGAGGAGCGCAAGTGGATGAAGGAGTACGTCGCCCCGATCATCCTGGATAACGAAGAGAAGCTCTTCCTCGAGTTGACCGAGCCGCACCAGCGCGAGACCTTCAAGCAGGAGTTCTGGGCCCGGCGCGAGCTGCCGAACCTGGCGTTTCCCATGGGCCCCGGGTACAAGCAGCGCTACGAGGAGCTGCGGCAGCTGGCGGACACGACCTACGACGGATGGCGCAATGATGCGGCGCGCATGGTGCTTCGCTACGGCGAGCCCGGGTCTCTCGACAAGGTCGCCGGTTGCGACCGCACATTCCGGGACCTCGAGATCTGGACGTACACGAACCTTCCGGGCCGGGGAACGATGAAGCAGTTCTTCTACCGCTCGAGTTCGCTGGCGCCCCGGAAGCTCTGGACCGTGGGAACCCGGGACAGCGACGTGTTTCAGCCGGGCTCCTGCCGCAGCTCCTTCGATTCCCTCGCGAACGATTGCAATCCGGGTATGAACGCGAGCGACAGCTGCTCGCGGTTCGGCAGCACCTGCAGCTCGGCGTGCGACGTGTACCGCGCGTACTCCGAGATCCGCGCGCGCCAGGGCAGCGCGATGGGGGGCATGAGCGAGGCCGCGCAGATCCTGTCGCCTCCGCCTGTCTCGACCGAAGGCATGGAGAAGGTGCGCGACCGTTTCGCGGGCCTCGCGACGCCGAAAGCGAAATCGATCGGAGTCGAGGGCCCCTCGGGTTCGACCGCTCCCCCGCCTCCCGTCCCGACCACGGCGGGCGCTCCCCCCGCCGGACAGGCGGCGGCCGGGGGGAAATTCGCCGGTCCCGCGCCGGCGCGGCGCAAGCTGACGGGCAAAGACGTCAAGGACCTGACCGCGAAGCTCGAGCCGAAGTACAGGGAGTTCCTTCAAGTCGTCGACCTGATCATCACGAAGGACGAGAAGGAAGTCTTCCTCCAGATCGCCGACAGTTACCAGAAGGATCGGTTCATCGAATCGTTCTGGCGGCGGCGCTCGATCGATTCCTCCGGGATCCGCACCGACTATCAGCGCGTCCACACCGACCGCGTGCAGCTCGCGAAGGAACAGTTCCGCAACTTGAACAACGACCGCGCGAAAGTCTTCATCATCAACGGAGCGCCCGACGGAATCGTCCCGATCGACTGCCAGGAGGTCTACGTTCCCCTGCAGATCTGGTACTACGACCGGCTCGAGAGCCTGAAGAGCAAGGTCTATCTGATCTTTTACCAGCCGATGGGAATGGGGGACTACAAGCTCTGGACGCCGCTCGACGGCGACTTCGTCCTCCAGGTGGGCGGTTCCGTTGGAGGTCTCTCCGGGGCCGGAGGGCGGCGCGTCGACGTCACGCGATGCACCGAATGGCGCACGGTGCAGCAGGCAATCTCTTACACCACCGCGGTGCTCGGTTCGGGCCCGATGTCGATGGCGGGCGCGGCGAAGCTTTTCCAGCCTCCGATTATCGAAACAGAAGGTGTTGACCAGGTCCTGTCCATGACCACGGAAATGGCGGCCGGCGCGGCGCCGCTCGCCGTCACGAAGCTCGTCCGCTTCCCGGAGGCGCGCTCGAACAAGATCGGCGTCGATCTCTCCCTGCTCATTCCGAAGAAGGACTTGAAGCCGAAGGACCTCGGCGACGAGCACTTCTACAACGTGGACGTGATCGGCGAGGTGGTGAAGGGCGACCGGCTGATCGACAACTTCAAATACCGCTTCGACGTGCCCACAAGCGAGGTCAACGCCGAGAAGATTCCGGTGACCGTGCGACGGTATCTCTACCCGGGCGAGTACAAGCTCGTGCTGAAAGTCTCCGATGGAAACCAGAACGCGGAGGGCCGGATTTCCGAGAGCCTCCTCGTCCCCGAACAGCCCGACCCTCTCTCCCCGGCGGAGCTCGCGGCGCGCGCGCAGGGCCGCGCCGTCATCGAGAAGTCAAAAGAGATCGGCTTCGTGTCTTCCGCGGTCTCGCTCCTTCCGATTGCGCGGGAGATCGCGACCGGCCTGCAGCGCTTCGAGACGAAGGTCGCCGAGGGGATCAAGGCGGTGGACTTCTACCTAAACGGCTCGAAGATCATGACGAAGACGCGGGCGCCTTTTCAGGCGGACCTGAACCTGGGCCCGCTCCCCCGAAAGCAGACCGTCCGCGTCGTCGCGTACGGCGAGAACGGACGCGCCGTCGGAGAAGACGAGTACACCGTCAACGAGGGGCGTGAAGTCTTCAAGGTGCGGATCCTTTCGCCCGAAAAGGGGGCGAAGGCCGGCGGGCCGACGCGGGTCGTGGCGGCGATCGCCGTTCCCGAGGGAAAAGCCCTTCAGAAGCTGGAGTTCTACTCGAACGAGTCGCGTGTCGCGACGCTCTACCAGGCGCCGTTCGAGCAGACGGTGAACATCCGGGATTCGAAGAGCCTCGGCTACGTGCGAATCGTCGGGACCCTCGACGACGGGACGGTCGCCGAGGACCTGCGATACGTAAACGCACCCGCCTACATCTCGGAAGTCTCGGTCGACGCCGTCGAGCTCTACACGTCGGTCAACGACAGGGGGCGCCCCGTCTCGGGCCTGCTGGCTTCGAATTTCAAGGTCTTCGAGGACGGCGTCATCCAGAAGGTCGAGTCGTTCGAGTACGTCAAGAATCTCCCCGTCTCTCTCGGCGTGATGATCGACACATCGGCGTCGATGCTCGAGTCGCTTCCGGACGCGGAGCAGGCCGCGATCTCATTTCTGGATTACTCGATCGGACCGAAAGACCGGGCGTTCACCGTCTCCTTCGACAACGAGCCGTACATCCTCGCCAAGCTCACGAACCGCAAGGACAAGCTCTACCGCTCGATGGCGGGCCTTCGCGCCGAGGGATCGACCGCGCTGTACGACGCGATCGTGTTCGGCCTCTACCAGTTCACGGGGGTCAAGGGAAAGAAGGCGCTCATCCTGCTCACCGACGGCAAGGACACTTCTTCCAAGTTCGACTTCGAGACAACGCTCGAATACGTGCGGAAGGCAGGGATTTCCGTCTACGGGATCGGCTTGCGGATTTCGGGCGCCGACCTCGACGTGAAATACAAGTTGAACAAGCTCGCCAACGCCACCGGCGGGCAGACGTTCTACGTCGACTCGGCCAAGAAGCTGGACGCGATCTACAAACAGATCAACGAGGAGCTGCGCAGCCAGTACCTCCTGACGTACTACTCGACGAATCCTCCCGGCAAAGACCAGTGGCACAAGGTCGAGGTGAAGGTAGAACCCGCGTCGCTCCAGGCGCGAACGATTTCGGGTTACTACCCGTAACCGTCGCCTCCGCTCACTGTGGGACGTG
>JBBQDF010000198.1:0-5738 GCA_038319475.1 Thermoanaerobaculia bacterium | reverse complement strand
GACCGCTCGCCGCGAATGGCATCAATGCGCCGGGTGGCGCAGCGCGGCGTGCTCGACGGCCTGCTCGAGCTCGCCAGCCGCACGGACACCGCCCCCGAAGTGCGCGCCGCGGCGGGGGCGCGCCTTCGAAGCCTCGAGCGGGATTTGAAGTCGCGGCACTCGGCGGACTCTCCGGCGGAGGCGCACCTGCGCCAGGCGGAGCGCGACATCGTCGAGTTCTTCGATCAGCCCGAAACGCGCAAGACGCGGCCGAAGAAGGTGCCGCCGCCCCCCGGACGGCCCATCGGCGCGAACCTGCAGCCGTAAAGGACGACGCCCCGTAAACTGGTCCGGTGAAGATGCGAACGCTCGCGCTCTGGACTTTCGCCGCGTTCCTGTTGATCCTGCCGGCGGCGCGCGGGGATGAGCTGCAGACGATCTCCCGCGAATTCTGGCAGTGGCGTGCGGCGAACCAGCCCGTCACGTCCGACGACATTCCGCGGCTCGACCGACCCGCCGGATGGACCCCCGAGTGGACGCGCGCCGCGGTCGAACGAAGGCGTCGCGAGGTCGCGGCCTTTGAAGCGCGGCTCGACAGGCTCGATGCCTCGGGTCTGCCGGTCGCGTGGCAGGTCGATCGCCGGCTCCTCCGCTCAGCGTTCGCCCGCGTCCGCTGGGAGCTGGACGTCGAGCGCGGCTGGGAGCGAAACGCCGTCTTCTATGTGGACCAGACGGTCGGCGCCCTGTTCGACGCGCTCGTCCGACCGCCGCCCTTCTCGAAGGCCCGGGCGTCCGAGATCTCCGGGCGTCTTGCCAGCATTCCCTCGACGGTCGAGAGCGCGAAGGGAAACCTGGTCCGCGCCGAAGGGCCCTTTGCGCGCCTGGCGATCGCGCGTCTCGAGGGGATCCGCGAACGGCTCACCTCCTGTGTCCGGGAGCTGAAGCCGCTTCTCCCTCCGGGGGCAGCCGATCTCGACGCCTCGTCGCAACGCGCAATCGCCGCGCTCGAGAATTACCGCGAGTGGCTCGGGAATCGGCTCCCGACTCTGCGAATGCAGACCGCCGTCGGCCGCGAGGCGTACTCGTTCTTTCTCCGCAACGTGGCTCTTCTGCCGTTTAACCCGGAGGAGATCCTCGCGATGGGCAGACAGGAGTGGGCGCGGTCGGTCGCCCGTGAGACACACGAGGCCGCGCGGGCCGCGGGCCTTCCTGCCCTCGCCCTGGCACCCGACCGCGCCTCGCAGATCTCGCGCCTCGAGAAAGCCGAGGCGGACGTCCGCCGGTTTCTTGCCGAAAAAAACCTTCTGACGATCCCGGCCGGGATGCGCCGATACCGCGAGAGGGAGATTCCGGCATACCTCGTCGCGCTCGGACCACTCGGAGAGCAGGACGATCTGACTTCCGAAGCCCGCCGGGCGGAGGACGCCGTCCGATACATCCCGCCGCCCGACGCATCGCTCGGCTTCTTCGCGCTTTCGATGGCGCGCGATCCCAGGCCGATCCTGGTCCACGAGGGAGTGCCGGGCCACGCATTCCAGCTCGCGCTGTCGTGGGCGCACGAGGACCCGCTCCGGCGCGGCTACTACGACTCCTCCGCGAACGAGGGGATCGCCTTTTACGCCGAAGAGATGATGCTCGACGCGGGGTTTTTCGATGACAGCCCCCGGACCCGCGAGACGATTGCGAGCTTCCTCCGCCTGCGCGCCCTCCGCGTGGAGGTCGACGTGCGGCTGGCGCTCGGAGATTTCTCGATAGACCAGGCGGCCGAGTACCTGGCCCGAACGGTCCCGATGGATCCGGCCACGGCCCGCGAAGAGGCCGCAGAGTTCGCGTCGGCGCCCGGCCAGGCGATCAGCTACGAGATCGGAAAGCTGCAGATCCTCCGTTTCCTCGCGGACGCCCGGCGGGCTCAGGGAGAGAAGTTCTCGCTGCGCGCCTTTCACGATTTCCTCTGGAAGAACGGGAACGTTCCGATCGCGCTCCAGCGATGGGAGCTGCTCGGTTTGCGCGACGAAGTGGACGTGCTGGACCGGCCCGCCGAGCGGAGGCGCTGAAGAAATCGCGGCTCAGATCTCCGCGATCGAGGCGCGGATGTCTTCCAGGCCCTGCTCCATCCGGTCGAGATGGGTCCGGAAGGAGAGAACGCAGATGCGGACCGCGAAGCGGCCCTTGAGGCGCGTCCCGGTGAGATAAACGCGGCGCCGGCCGTTGATCCTCTCCATCAATTCGACGTTCATCGCATCCGTTTCCGCATCCTCGAGTCCTTTCCTCGTGAGCCGGAACGCGAGTGTCGAGAGCTGCGGCTCCGCGAGGACTTCGATTCCCGGGATCCGGGCGAGCTCGTGCGCCGCCCACAGAGCGAGATCGAGCTTCTCGTCGAGGTTCGTGCGGAAGACGCCGATTCCGTGCATCTTGATGGGCAGCCAGGCGCGAAGCCCTCTCCAGTCACGGGACAGCTCGGGGGAGAGCAGGGTGAAGTCGGTCAGATCCGCGGCCTCCTGCATCTTCGGGAGATAGTCGGCGGAGAGCGCGTGGGCTCGCTTCAGTGTTTCCGGGTCGCGAACCAGGAGCGAGCCGTTTCCATACGGGAGAAAAAGGCTCTTGTGCGGGTCGAGCACGACCGAATCGGATCTGTCGATCCCGGAGAGCCGCTCCCGCCCGCGCCGCGTGAGCGCGAAGAACCCTCCGTACGCCGCGTCCGTGTGGAACCAGAGATTCTCGGCCGCCGCGAAGTCCGCGACGGCGTCGAGGTCGTCGACCGCTCCGGTGTTCGTCGTTCCCGCGTTGCCGACCACGAAAAACGGGGAGAGCCCGGCCGCGCGATCCTCCGACACTTTCGCCGACAGCAGGTCGATCCGGATGCGGAACCTGGAATCCGATGCAATCTCGCGGACATTCTCCTCCGGAAAGCCGGCCAGGCTCGCCGCCTTCTGGATCGAGTGGTGCGTCTGGTCCGACACGTAAAGCGTCCCGGACCGGAAGTCGTCGCCGAGCCGGTCGCGGCGCGCCGCGACGATCGCCGAAAAATTCGAGAGCGACCCTCCCGTCGTGAGAATGCCTCCCGCCGAGTCGGGATATCCGACGATCGAGCAGAACCAGCGGACGACGTTTGCCTCGATCTGCGCCAGGCCCGGAGCCGCGGCGAAAACGCCCACGTAGCGGTTCGTGGCGTCCGCGATGAGGTCCGCGACTGCGGAGTGGGGCAGCCCGCCTCCCGGGATGTAGGCGAGGTAACCCGGACCGGCGGTGTTGAAGCCGCGCGGGATGACCGTCGTGAAGAGCAGATCGAGGAGTTCCTCGACGGGCGCGCCGGATTCCGGGAGCGTCTCGCGCAGGGAGCGCGCGAGGCCGGCGGGATCGCGGTTGTCCGCGGAAGGCTGGGCCGGCAGCGAGGCGAGGTGCGCCACGATCCTTCCGGCGGCCGCGTCGATCAGCGCGCGCAGCGAGTCTCCGGAAAGCTCCAGCGACCGGTCTTCTTCGTTCATTTCGACTCGAGCGCCATCGCGTCGAGCGCCTCCTGCATCCGCTCGCGAACGCGCGAGGAGAGCGCCGGGACGTCGGCCGCCGCGAGCCCTTCGGTCGAAAGGGGCTCCAGCACGCGGACTCGCAGCCGCCCCGGACGGGCGAGGTGACGCCGGCTGTCGGCGATCGCCGTCAAGGGCTCGGCGACTACGGGGACGATCGGCGCCTGCGCCGCGATTGCGAGGCGAAACGCGCCGCTCTTGAACGGGAGGAGCCGGGCGCCATGGTTGCGATGCCCCTCCGGCATGAACCAGACGGCGATTTTCTCGGTGCGCATCGCCTCCGCCGCGGCGTCGAGCGAAGCCAGAGCGCTGCGGGCGTGAGCGCGGTCGATGATCAGGTTGCCTGAGAGGCGATAAAACCACCCGAACACGGGGATGTTCCCGATCTCGCGCTTGCCGGCCGAGACCGTGCGAGGCGGGAAAATCGATCCGAATGTGACGACGTCCAGGAAGCTCTGGTGATTGCCGACGATGACGCAGGGTCGGAGTTCCCGCAACCGCTCGGGCCGGTCCGGCTCCACCCGCCAACTCATCATGCGGTTGAGCCCGCGGCAGAACACGCGTCCGAACCAATAGAGAGTCTGCCGGTTTCCCGGGGACAGGAGAAGCCAGAGCGTCCCGGCGGCGGAGCAGAGCACGAACCACGCGCCTCCGACGACACATCCGAAGTAGTAGAAGAGCCGCTTCCTGAAGTCATTCGGCACGGTGAACCACGTGCTTTCCCATGGCGGGTTTTCTACGCCGTCGTCTGCCAGTTGTCGCGTCCGCCCACGGGTGGGACCCACTGCGGCAGCGGCATGAGCAGATGTCGGGAGAGGGCGTCGACATAGGGCTCGTACATCGCGATCAGCCGGCGGAGCCGCTCCTCCACCTCGGAGCCCGGCTTCAACGCCATGCCGGCGGACTGCATGATCTCCTTGAGCCGCGCCAGGTCGCCCGCGGGGAGCCGCTCCGATGTCTGCGGGTCCGGCTCCAGGTGAAACACCTGACTCATGTCGGCCACGGCATGCCGGGCCATGGCGAAGGTCAATCGCGCGGACCGCAAGGGCCCGTGTTCGACGCCGGCGATGATGAGAGAGCACGCGTCGAGAACGGTCGTCATAGCCGCCACCCAGGACTGGTTGTCGTGCTGCGACCGGTAGTAGGCGAGAACCGGAAACGAAATGTGGGTCTCGAGGAGATCGGCCGACCAGACGTCCCAGTCGTGCAGGAGGTCTCCCAGGTTCTCCCCGCGGTCCGGGTCGACGGCGTGCCGGCGGATCAGTTCCCCGGCGGTCGGCGGCGAGCCCGCGCGCGCGTCGAGAAGCGCGATGTTCGTTTCCCGCCGGGAGAATGCCTGAGAGAGAGTCGGGAGGTACCCGACGACGAGCGCCAGAAATCCGAACCCCGTTCCGCTTTCGATGAAGGCGAGCAGACGCGCGGACGAGCTCGAGGGCGCGACGTCTCCGAGACCCAGAGTGACGAGCGTGGTTCCCGAGAAGTAGAGGTCGGCCGCTAAATCCTGCATTCCGTCCGGCATCTTCAATCGGGTGCCGAGGCCCCAGTGGAGCAGCGCAAAACCGAACACCAGCACGAGCGCCCACGTGACCAGCAGGAGGAGCAGCGAAAGCGGCCCGAAGATCGAAAGAAAGTTTTCCCGCGGGTTGCCGGCGCGTCGTCGCAATCCGAGGGAGCGCCACGGCGCCCAGGTGGCGACATAAAAAAAGCGCGTGAGCCGGAACTTTCGTGAGACGCGGCGGGGAAGGACGATCGTTTCGAACGCGTCCCAGAGGACAGTCGCGATCAGCAGGACGCCCGCGGCGATGGCTAGAGCAGGCATCAGGAGCGCCGAATCTATCGCACGGCCTCAGGGCGGTAGACTCCCGCGGTGCCCGCGTACGACCTCCTAGTCATCGGGACCGGTCCGGCAGGGCAGCGGGCGGCGATTCAGGCCGCCAAGCTCGGAAGGAAGGTCGCGATCTGCGAGAAGCGGATCGCGGTCGGCGGGGTCAGCATCAATACGGGCACGATCCCCTCGAAGACTTTTCGCGAAGCGGTGCTCTACCTGACGGGTTTCCTCCACCGGGACGCCTACGGGTCCGCCTATCTTTCCAATCAAGCCATGACCATGGACGACCTCCTCTCCCGGTGCGCCAGGGTGATCGCGCGCGAGACGGATGTCATTCGCGACCAGTTGCGGCGCAACGGCATCACGGTGCTGACAGGGGCCGCCTCTTTCTCGGACCCGCACCGCCT
>JBBQDF010000197.1:0-5740 GCA_038319475.1 Thermoanaerobaculia bacterium | reverse complement strand
GGCTGTTTTGACGCGGCCGTCCGCGATGACTCCTGCCCGCCGCGCGGCTCCCGCCCTCGTCGCGGGTCTTCTCCTGGGGCCCCTGTGCCTGTCCGCGGCGCCCGTGTACGAAACGCGTGAGCAGGCGCTCGCGCGGGCGTTCCCGCCTCCCGCCCGGATCGAGCGGCGCAGCCTGTTTCTGACGCCGGAAGAGCGCGCCCGGGCGGCCCGCGAGGCCCGCACGAAGGTCGACTCGTCGCTCGTCGTGGCGTACCTCGGAAAGAGTCCCGCCGGTTTTCTCGGCACCGGCTATTTCGACACGCATCCGGTTCGCACCGCGAGCGAGACGATCCTGGTGGTCGTGCTTCCCGACGGCTCCGCGGGATCAGTCGAGGTCGTCGCGTTCGGCGAGCCGGAGGACTACCTTCCCCGACCCGCGTGGCTGCGGCTCTTTTCGAAAAAGCCGCTCGACGACGAGCTTGCGATCGGGCGGGGCCTGGCGCACGTCTCCGGGGCGACGCTCACGACGCGCGCGATCGCGGCGGCGGTGCGGCGCGTTCTCTCGGTTCACCGGGTGATGGGAGTCGCGCCATGAAATACATGGAGCGCGGCGGCTTCGAATCCCAGGAGCTGATGCGGTGGACTCTCGGCCTGACCTGTCTTCTCCTCGCGGCGTTCTGGTGGACCAACGCGATCCTGTTCGTTTCTCGCCTGGGACTGACGCCGGCTTCGATCGCCTCGTATTACCGCGGCTCGGACGCGGACTTCCGCGCGCCCCGCACGGCCGGCGCCATGCTCGAGGTGACCCACGGGCACCTGCCGATGATGGCGCTCGTGATCCTCCTCCTGACGCACCTGACGATCTTCGCTCCGTGGTCGCGACGGGTGAAGATCTCGACCATCGCGATCTCCTTCTTCTCCGCCCTGATCGAAGAGGGAAGCTCGTGGCTGGTGCGTTTTGTCGACCCCAGGTTCGCCTGGCTGAAGCTCGCGTCCTTTCTGACCCTGCAGGGCGCCCTGGCCTTCCTTCTTGTCGGGCTCCTTCTGTTCCTGCGTTCCGGGGCCCGCGGCGGGAGCCCTTCCCGGGCTCGGACGTCCCACGGACGCGCGCGAACGCGCAGGGGAAGCGATCGAGAGCAGGAGCGGTAAACCCGGCGCTCCCGGCTGAGAGAAAGAAGGGGAGCCGCTGTTCTTCAGCCGTTCAGCCGTTCAGCCGTTCAGCCTTTCAGCCGCACCTCCAGGAATCGGCGTCCCAGCCGGAGCACGCAAGGGGCCTCACCGATCGTTGCGAGGACGCTCGCATTCGGATCCCGTACGACCGCTCCTCCCGCACCGGTCCGGTCGTACAGCGACAGCGCACCCTCCGCGATCTTGCGTCGCGCCTCCCGCATCGAGTCCGCCAGCCGCACTTCGACCAGCACCTTCGCGGCGCCCCATTGACGCGCCTCGGGAGAGACGTGTTCGACCTCGATCGTCTCCGGGAGCTCCCCCTTCGAGAACGCGCGTCGGAAGTCTTCTTCGGCGCGGGCGGCGGCATCCGGGCCATGGAATTGCGCGGTGATGTTCCTCGCCAGCGCCGCCTTCACGTCGCGCGGGTTCGACGCTCCCGACGCGACCCCCGCCCTGAGGGTGGCGATTTCCGCGGCCGGCACGTCGGTCAAGAGCTCCCAGTAGGTCCACATCCCGGGATCCGCGATCGACATCAGCTTGCCGTAAATTTGCCCGGGCGGCTCCTGCACTCCGATCGCGTTGCCGAGGGATTTCGACATCTTCTCGGTTCCGTCGAGACCCACGAGGAGAGGCAGCGTCAGCACCACCTGCGGCTCGAGCTTCTCTTCGCGCATGAGGTCGCGTCCGACGAGGAGGTTGAAGAGCTGGTCCGTTCCGCCGAGCTCGACGTCGGCCTTGAGCGCGACCGAGTCGTAGCCCTGCGCGAGCGGATAGAGAAGCTCGTGGAGCGCGATCGGCTGCTGGCTTCTCCAGCGCTTCTGAAAGTCGTCGCGCTCCAAGATCCGCGCGACCGTGATGCGCGAGCAGAGCCGTATGAGGCCTTCGGCCCCGAGCGCCGAAAGCCAGCGGCTGTTGAACTCGACCGAGGTCGCGGCCGGGTCGAGGATCCGAAACGCCTGGCTGGTGTAAGTCTCGGCGTTCGCGACCACCTCTTCGCGGGTCAGTTGCGGCCGTGTCGTCTTCTTGCCGGACGGGTCTCCGATCATCGCGGTGAAGTCGCCGATGACGAAGACGACCCGGTGCCCGAGCTGTTGAAAATGCCTCATCTTCCGCAGAACGACCGTGTGCCCGAGGTGAATGTCCGGGGCGGAGGGGTCAAACCCGACCTTGACCGTGAGAGGCCCCCGGGCGAGCTTGCGCGCGAGGTCTTTTTCCTCGATCAGATCGACGGCACCGCGCCGGATCAGTTCGAGGCTCGATTCGACGGAAGCCCCGGAAGATGCTGTAGACACTGTGCGGCGGGATTATACGGATGGTTGAGTGGTCGAGCGATGAGTGGTGAGTGGTGAGTGAGGAGAAGCGGACACGTTAAGAGGCTCCTAAATTCAGGGGGAGGGCACCTCGAGCGACCTATGCTCCGGCTCTATGAATTTCACGGCCAGCCTGTTTGCCGCTGTGGCGATTTCGGTCTTCGCCTCCGTCCAGGGCATCTTCTCGACGTCCACTCCGGGGGCGTCCTTCTCGGCGTCGACCCCGAACCCTTCCGCGGGCGCGCTCGTCCAGTTCACCGACACGTCCGCCGGAGCACCGACGTCCTGGGCGTGGGACTTCGGCGACGGCGCGACGTCGACGGACCGGCATCCCGCGCACGTCTACGAGGCGCCCGGTTCCTTCACGGTCCGGCTCACGGCGTGGAACGCCTCGGGTCCGGCCAGCGCGACGCTTCCCGTGATGGTCACGGACTCGGGCGTCCTGCGGTTGAATGCCGCCCATCCGTTTGACCTGACGCTGACGGCGCGCGACCCGCGCACCGGGAACGTCGGCGCCGGGAAGGTGATCGGCCAGAACGACGTCTACGGATACTTCAGCCTGCCGACACTCTCGGGCAACGCCGGCAACCCGGAGATCATCGTGAAGATGGTCGACGCGACCGGCATCGGCCAGAACTACTGGGTCTTCTACGGCTCGATGACCGATCTCGAGTTCACGCTGTCGGTCAGGGAGAACGCGACGGGCGTCGTCAAGTCGTACCGCAAGGACGACGCGAAGCCGTCGGGGCAGTTCGACACGTCCGGCTTCGCGGTCTCGACGCCGACGCCAGGCGGAGCGCCGACGCCGACACCGACGCCCTCCGGCAGCACGGCGCCGCAGACTGTCGAGATCGACGTCTCCCGGTACCGCTTCACGCCGGGCAGTACGTCGCCGATCCAGGTGAACGCGGGCACCCAGACGACGCTCGTCTTCTCGTCCTCGGACGTCACGCACGGCTTTTCCGGCGTTCCGGCCCTCGGCATCGCGGGCAATTCCAACATCGATCCCGGAAGCGCCGGCGATCCCTACGGCGGCGGAAGCTCACCGAAACCCTACCGCGTGACCTTTACCGCTCCGCTTTCCGAGCGCGGCAAGTCGTACTCCTTCTCCTGCAGCGCGAGCCCCCAGTGCGGAAGCGGGCACAGCACGATGCTCGGCGTTGTTCACGTAAACTGAAATGACGCAGTCCCTCTGTTTTCCTTCTCTTTCCCGCTCCGGGGCGTACCCATTCGCTTCGGCGGTCGTCCAATCCGAGGCCATATGACCCCTTTCGCAGGCCTTTTCAAGGCTCTGGCGGTGCTCGGTCTCTCGATTCTGGCGGGAGTCGCCGCCGTCACGGCCCCGGCCGCCTCCTTCACGGCGTCGACGCCGAATCCGGCGGTGAACTCGACCGTGCAGTTCACCGATACGTCGACGGGGGGAGCGACCTCCTGGCTCTGGGACTTCGGCGACGGGGGAACCTCCACGGCGCAGAATCCGACGCACACGTATTCGGCGCAGGGTCCCTTCACGGTGCGGCTGACGGCGAGCAACGCCTCGGGCCCCGCCACGGCGACGGTCTCCATGACCGTAACGCCCGAGACCGTGCTCCGGTTAAACGCCGCGCACACCTTCGACCTCACGCTGACCGCGCGAGACCCGCGGACGGGCAGCACGGGATCGGGAAGAGTCATCGGGCAGAACGACGTCTACGGGTACTTCAGCATCCCGGATGTCTCCGGCAACGCGGGCAACCCCGAGGTCATCGTGAAGATGGTGGACGCGACCGGCATCGGCCAGAACTACTGGATCTTCTACGGCTGCATGACGGACCTCGAATACACCCTTTCGGTCAAGGAGAACGCTACCGGGGCGGTGAAGAGATACGCGAAGGACCTCGGGAAACCCTGCGGGCAGTTCGACACCTCGGGATTCCTGCCGACGCCCACGGCGACCACAGGGCCGGCGGCGACCCCGACGCCCACGCCCGCCCCGGGCGGTCCGACGATCGTCAACCTGACGGCCAAACAGTTCCAGTGGGACTTCAACGCGGGCGGCAGCACGTTCGTCGCGAAGGTGGGAACGACCTACGAGCTCCACATCAGCGACATCGACAGGTTGCAGAGCGACGACCACGCCTTCAGCGGCATTCCGGCTCTCGGACTGAGCGGGACGAACCTGTCCCCTCAAAAGCCCTTCGTCGTGCGGACCTTCACTCCCACGTCATCCCGCGTCGGGTTCCACCCCTTTTCCTGCAGCGTGACTTCCTGCGGGATCGGTCACGACACCATGACGGGGGTCATCCAGGTCGTCCCCTGACGTGTCAGCGCTCTTGCACGGTGGCCTCTGCGTCAACCGAGGCTCGGTCTCCCGCGTCAAAACGGAATGAGACATCCGGGCCTCATCCCCGGCCGCGGAGCCGCCGTAATCCTCCTCGTGGCCCTTTCCGCCGTTCTGGGGCTGGCCTCCCCGGCGCCGACCGCGTCGTTTACCGTATCGACCACCAACCCCGCCGTGAACTCCCTGGTCCTCTTCGCCGACACTTCCGGGGGAGGAGCGACGTCGTGGAGCTGGGATTTCGGGGACGGCGCGACGTCCAAGGACCGTAACCCCGGTCACGCCTTTCGCGCGGCGGGCGCGTTCACGGTCCGGCTGACCGCGGGCAATGCGTCCGGATCTGCCAGCGCCACTCTACCCGTCACGGTGACGACGGCGGAGGTCCTCCGGTTGAATGCGGCCCACAGCTTCGACCTGACGCTGACCGCGCGGGACCCGCGCACGGGAGCGACAGGCTCGGGCGTCGTGATCGGGCAGAACGACGTGTACGGATATTTCGCTCTTCCGACTCTCTCCGGCAACCAGGGCAACCCCGAGCTGATCGTCAAGATGGTGGACGCATCCGGCATCGGCCAGAACTACTGGGTCTTCTATGGGACGATGACGGACCTTGAGTTCCGGCTGTCCGTCAAAGAAAACGCGACCGGCGTCGTGAAGACGTACACCCAGGACGCGGCACACCCCTCCGGTCAGTTCGATACGTCGGGCTTCGTTTCTACTCCCGTGCCGACACCGACCCGGACGCCTCCGCCGGGGATTCAGACGATCACGATCAACACGAAGGCCTGGGAGTTCAGCCCCGGAGGGCCGTTTGCGCCGCCCCTCATTCTGACCGCGGGCACTTCCTATCGCCTGCGGTTCCACAACGTCGACCCGCCGGGCACGACGCTGCCCAATCACGGCTTCTCGGGCGTGTCCGACATGGGCCTTTCGGGAAGTCCCGGAAACACGATTTCACCCGGGC
>JBBQDF010000196.1:0-5761 GCA_038319475.1 Thermoanaerobaculia bacterium | reverse complement strand
GTCCGGAAGATCTCCTGCATCCGCGAGCCCTTGCCGATGATGTTCGCGAAGGTGTAGCGGGTGGCGAGCTCCTGCTTCAGATACACGTTCTCGTCGTGGAGCGCCTTTTCTCCAAGCGCGCGGTCCACGATCATCGCGAGCTCTTCGATGTTGAACGGCTTGGCGATGTAATCGATCGCGCCCGCCTTCATCGCCTCGATCGCGTCGGAGGTGGAAGTGTGCGCCGTGATCATGATCACCGGCGTCTTCGGGCTCTCCGCCTTGACCTTCCGGAGCAGATCGAGCCCGTTCCCGTCCGGCATCTTGATGTCCGACAGAATCAGGTCCGGGTTCGAGCGCGCCGCGCCGGCGGTCCCCTCCGCGAAAGAGGACGCGGTGATCACTT
Source organism: Thermoanaerobaculia bacterium (assembly GCA_038319475.1). Lineage (GTDB taxonomy): Bacteria > Acidobacteriota > Thermoanaerobaculia > UBA5066 > Gp7-AA6 > JALYUA01. The sequence goes on along the minus strand of JBBQDF010000196.1, from coordinate 5,376 downwards.
CGAATCCCCGCTTGTGAAAGAAGATCGCGAGCATGTCCCGGATGGAGGACTCGTCGTCGACGATTAAGAGTCGCGGGCCGCTCACAACGCTTCCGGTCGCTCGCCGCGCGCGGGCCACGGGTCGATCAGCGGCTGGGCGATCGTGGACCGCTCGACGGGTGCGGTCGCGGCTCCGCGGCGCGGCAGGAGCACGGTCACGGTCGTGCCCTCTCCGGGGATGGATTCGGCATCGATGGCGCCTCCATGGTCTTCCACGATCCTCCGGACAATCGCCATTCCGAGGCCCGTCCCGCCGTCGAACGCTGTCGAGAAGGGGGTGAAGAGACGGGCGAGCTCCTCTTCGCTCATGCCGCGGCCGGTGTCGATGAATCGGATGCTATACCAGGCGTCCTCTTCCCGACCGACGACGCGCAGACTGCCGCCCGCCGCCATCGCGCGCACCGCGTTCTTCGCCACGTTGTAGACGATCTGGCGGATCTGGTCGCGGTCGCCAGAGAGCGCCGACGACGCGGGGGAGACCTCCACTTCGATCGTGTGGCGGTCCGAGACCTCGTCGGAGAGCCGGAAGAGATCCATGACCTCCGTGAGGTTCGCCGCGATGTCGAACTCCGCGACGCGCCGCTCCTGAGGCCGCACGAAGCGAAGAAAATCCTCCAGGATCTTCGAGAGCCGGTTGGATTCCGAAACGATGATTTCCATGAGCCTCTTCTCGGCGGACCCGACGGAAAGGTCCTTCGACAGCACCTGCACCGAGCCCGAGATCGAGGCGAGCGGGTTGCGGATCTCGTGCGCGATTCCGGCCGCCAGCTCTCCGACCGCGGCGAGCTGCTCGTTGAAGCGGGCGCGCCGCTCGAGCTTCTTGATCTCGGTCAGATCCTGAAAGAGGATCAGGGTGCCCTCTTCCTCGCCCGCCGACTCCTTCAAGACGCGCAGGGAGAACCCGACGACCCGCCGGGCGTTGTTCCACTCGATGTCGATCTCGCCGCGGTAGGTCTCGCGTCCCCGGGCGCGGGTGCGGATCGCGGTCCACTCGTCCGGGAAGACGAAACCGAAATCCAGGATGGGCCGGCCCGGGGCCTGCGCGGGGTCGACCCCGAGAAGGTCACCGCCCGCGCGATTCAAAAACGTAATTCGCTGGTCGGCGTCGGTGGTCATCAAACCCGAGGACATCGTCGCGATGACGTTGCCGTGAAGGCTTTGAAGGCGCTGCAGCGTGCGCTGGCGCAGCTCGAGCTCGACTTTGGCGGCGAGAAGCTTCTCGGAGAGGTAGGAGACCATGAACGCGACGCCGTAGAAACCCGCGACCGTGATCGCGAGGTTGAAGCGGATGCGGGCCGTGCTCCACTCGGCGACCGGAGCTAAGGGCGGCGGCGGCAGCACCCCGTACGCCATGAGCTGGACAAGGCCTCCGTAGAGAACCGCCGCCACGGTGGCGACGACGACGGCCCCGGTCCGGTAGAGAAGAAAGCCCGACGCGCCGATGACGACGAGGTACAGAAAATTGAAGACGGAATCGGGGCCGCCCGAGGAGTAGACGAGAATCGTGGTGATCCCGACGTCTGAAAGCAGCTGGATGTAGGCGGAGACTCGCGAAGCGAGGCGCCTTCCGACCGTCCAGTGAAAAAGTGCCAGGAGGACGGCGGCGGCCGTCAGCGCGTAGAGAAACGTGATCTCGATGTGGATGCCGGCGCCCGCCTGCACCAGAATCGCGGAGAGCAGGATCAGGCAGAGGACGACGATCCGGATCGTCGTCAGCCAGCCGGTGGCCCTCTTGAGAGAGTCGGGCAATGGGGAAGGTTGAGAGTTGAGCGTTGAGAGTTGAGCGTTCAAGGCGCCCTCTGAGTCGGGGCGAGTTCCGCGGGAGCGAACTCTGCTTCCGCGGCCTCTTAACTCCGGACTCTCAACTCTGAACTCTCAACTCTTAACCCTCATCACCCGATCTTGTTGATCAAGGTGAACATCGGCAGGTACATCGCGATGACGATGCCGCCGATGATGATGCCCAGGATGAAGATCATGACGGGCTCGAGCAGCTTCACGAGCCCCGCGACGGCGGCGTCCACTTCGTCCTCGTAGAAGTCGCCGATCTTGTTCAGCATCTGGTCGAGGGCGCCGGTCTGCTCGCCGACTCCGATCATCTGGACGACCATGTTCGGGAAGATCCCGGCGTCGCGCAGCGGCTCGACGATCGTCTTGCCGCCCTCGACGGCCTTCCGGACTTCCTGGATCGCGTCCTCGACGATCGCGTTGCCGGATGTCCGCGCGGTGATGTCGAGAGCTTCCAGGATCGGGACGCCCGAAGACGTGAGGGTGGCGAGGGTGCGGCAGAAGCGGGCGACCGCGATCTTTTTCATGATCATCCCGAGCACCGGAAGCTTCAGCACGAAGCCGTCGATGACGCGCCGTCCGCGATGGGTCGCGTAGTACCGCTTGAAGAGATAGATGAAGGCAGCGATCCCGATCAGGAAAAAAATGAAGTAGCGCGCCAGGAAGTTCGACGCGAGGATGACCATGCGCGTCGGGAACGGGAGCTCGGCCCCGAGGCTCGTGAAGAGCGCCGCGAACGTCGGGATGACCTTGAGCAGAATGACCGCGACCACGATCATCGCGATCACGATGACGGCGATCGGGTAGATGAGCGCCGATTTCACCTGCGACGAGAGCTTGACGGATTTTTCGATGTAGACCGAGAGGCGCTGCAGGATCGTGTCCAGAATACCGCCGGCCTCGCCCGCCGCGATCATGTTGACGTAGAGGTTGTTGAACGCCTTCGGGTGGCGGCGCATCGCGTCCGCCAGCGTCGAACCCGCTTCGACGTCCTGCCGCACCTGCAGCAGGATGCGCTGAAAGTTCTTGTGCTCCTGCTGGTTCGCGAGGATCTCGATGCACTGGACCAAGGGAAGTCCGGCGTCGATCATGACCGAGAACTGGCGGGTGAAGACCGCGAGTGTCTTCGGCGGGACCTTGCGGCCCATCTTCGTGACCGAAATTTCCTTGCCGCGCTCCCGGATCCCGGTGACGACGATGTTCTGACGGCGCAGGGAGGCGAGCGCGACGTCCTTCGTATCGGCGGCGAGGACGCCCTCCTGGACGAGCCCGGTGCGGTTTCTCCCTTTCCAGGCGTAATTCGGCATGATCGGCTCCTTAAGCGCGCTTGCCGGCGGTCGCCGCGGGCGGGGCGACGTTCAAGCCGGATCCGCGGCTGATCAGCTCCTGGAGCTCGTCCGGGTTGGAGGAGCGCGAGAGGGCGATCTCGAGAGTAATCAGCTTGCGGTGGAAGAGAGTGGCGAGCGACTGGTTGAACGTCTGCATCCCGAATTTGGACTGGCCGGTCTGCATCATCGAATACACCTGGTGAATCTTGTCTTCGCGGATCAGGTTCCGGATCGCGGCGTTCGGGATCAGGATCTCCATCGCCATCGCGCGGCCCTTGCCGCTGGCGCGCTCCAGAAGCGACTGGCAGAGGATCCCCTCGAGCACGAACGAGAGCTGCGTCCGGATCTGAGTCTGCTGGTGCGCCGGGAAGACGTCGATGATGCGGTTGATCGACGACGTCGCGGAGTTCGTGTGCAGCGTCGCGAGCGTCAGATGGCCCGTCTCGGCGATGCGAAGGGCCGACTCGATCGTTTCCAGGTCGCGCATTTCGCCCACGAGCACGACGTCGGGGTCTTCGCGCAGGACCGACTTCAACGCGTTCGGAAAGGAGTGCGTGTCGGCGTGCAGCTCGCGCTGGTTCACGATGCACTTCTTGTGCGAGTGCAGGAACTCGATCGGGTCCTCGATCGTGACGATGTGGAGCTGCTTCTCGCGGTTGATGCGGTCGAGCATCGCGGCGAGCGTCGTCGTCTTGCCGGAGCCCGTCGGGCCCGTGACGAGGATCAGCCCGCGCGGCTTGTCGCACAGAAGCTCCACGACCGGCGGAAGCCCGAGCTCGCGAAACCCCAGGATCTCGTAAGGGATCTGCCGGTAAACGCCACCGACCGCGCCGCGCTGGAAGAAGTTGTTCGCGCGAAACCGGGCGAGACCCTTCACGCCGAAGGAGAAGTCGAGCTCCAGGTTTTCTTCAAAGCGGTGCTTCTGCGTGTCGGTTAAGACCGAGTACGCGAGCTGCTTGGTCTCGGCGACCGTCAGCGGGGGATAGGGCAGCGGGATCAGCCGACCGTCCAGGCGCACCATCGGCGGAGAATTCGTCGTCAAATGGAGGTCGGACGCGCCCATCTCGACCATCTGCTTTAAGAGCTGGTGCAGTGTGGTATCGCCGGCCAAGTTGCCTCCACCGAAAGATTTCGATCTTGAGAGAGTCTGCCTAGTGTAATCCCGAAAGCCCCGGACACCAAGCCCGAAGTGTTTAGATTCTGGACGTTAGGGTACGGCCGGTTCGGCAGCTCACCAATGCCTGCCAGAAACCGACGATGAAATAGCGCGCCAAGCCCGTCGCGTGCCGGCGGGCACCGACCCACCGCCGCCGGGAACGCAAGGGCGGCGACCCCCAGCATCACCCCGGGACGGTCGACCGGGAGATTGAAGTCCCCTCCGTCGAGCACTTTGACGGCGATATCTTCTGCAGTGAAAACCGGCTACTGGTCGGAGGCGCGCCGTGCCCGCCGCGACGGCGCGCCGCGACTACCGGCGCCCCTCGACTGGGCCGGCCCCCGGGTGGAGCGCCGGCCTCTCCCTTTTCATTTCCTCCCCTTCTGTCACACGAGGCTAGAAGGCGGATGTGTCCGCAGAGCTCCACAGCGTTGCGGGGGCGTTGACGTAAGTCTGAACGGTCCCGGTCGCGGTGTCCGTGACCGTGATCGTGTAGCCGACGTCGGAGAGCGCCCCATGGAAGACCCAGAACTTCTGGTTGTAGGCGCGCCCGTCGACGACCTTGACCACCAGCTCCACGTTATTGGGTGAGAAGAACCAGAAGTAGCCCGTGTCGCCGGTGAGAGGGACGGCGCTGCCGGAGCCGCGAGAGCCCTGGGACGGGACGCTCCACGTGACCTCCACGCGGAACCGGCCGTCGTTCACGCACAGCGCCGTCGGGCTCGGGGAGCAGGCGCCCGCGTGTGCGACGGCGAGCGGCAACGAATGGACGTCACGTCGCGTGCCCTCGGAAGAGGCGTCCTGTCCGGCGGGGACGGCGGAAAAGGTGGCCCGCCGGGAAAAGGACTCGGCGAACGCGGCCGCGTCGGCACGGCTGGCCATCGTTCCGGATGGGTTGAAATAGGTCTGGACCCGTCCATTCTGGGAGTCGCGCACCCGGATCGTGTACTCGACGTCCGTCAGCGCCGCGGAGAAGACCCAGAAGTGCCCGTTGAAAGCTCGCCCGTCGACCACCTTGACGATGAGCTCCACGTTGTTCGGCGTGAAGAACCAGTAAGAGCCGGT
>JBBQDF010000195.1:0-5764 GCA_038319475.1 Thermoanaerobaculia bacterium | reverse complement strand
GCGGTGAATCGCAAACGGGCGCTGGAGGAATGGGAAGCGAACAAGAGGCGCTGGCGGGAGATGGGCGTTCCCGAGGGTTTGCCCGCGAAGAAGTGAGGACGCGGGGCGTGGGAGAGCCGCTCGCCGCGATCGAGTCGGATGTCGTCCGCTGCGTGCGATGTCCGCGTCTGGTCGCGTGGAGGGAAGCGTCCGCCGCCGATCCGCCCCGGCGTTTTCGCGGGGAGCCCTACTGGGCGCGTCCGCTTCCCGCGTTCGGCGATCTTCGCCCCCGGATCCTGCTCGTGGGCCTCGCGCCCGCGGCCCACGGGGGAAACCGGACCGGCCGGATGTTCACCGGGGACGCCTCCGGCGATTTTCTTTTCGGAGCGCTGCACGCCGTCGGGCTCGCGAGCCAGCCGGAATCGCGCCGGCCCGGTGACGGGCTCTCCCTGTTCGGAGTCCTCGTCACGGCGGCGGTGCGCTGCGCGCCGCCCGACAACCGGCCGAGACCCGAGGAGTTCGCGGCCTGCCGCGAGTACCTGGATCGGGAGCGGGCAGTGCTTCCCGGCGCGAGCACTTTAGTCGCCCTCGGGGCGATCGCGTTTGAAGCGTGTCTTGGAAGTCTGGCGCGGCAGGGCCAGCCCGTTCCGCGCCCCAGGCCTCGATTTGCGCACGGAGCGGAGGTGACGATCGGCGACTACACGCTTTTCGCGACCTACCACCCGAGCCAGCAGAACACGTTTACGGGAAGGCTCACCTCGCCGATGCTCCAGACCGTCCTTTCGCGGGCGGTCCGGAGCTCGGAGGAGCGACAGCGGCCGGGGGTCAGTGCCCCTGCGTATGCCCTGGTTGAGAAACCCCTTCGAGGACCCGGCCCGCCTCGTTCCGGCCGGTCGCGCGCGCCACGTCCGACGTCGAGATGACGCCTAAGAGACGCTGCTCCTCGCAGACGAGAATCCGTCGAACCTGGGCATGTTCCATCATCCGCGTGATCTCGGAAATGTCCGCGCCGGGCTCACAGGTGACAATCTCCGATTTCATGACGTCCTCGACGCGGACCTCGGATGGCTTGCGGTCTTCCTTGCCGAGGTAAAGCGCGGCGTCGCGGTCCGTGACGACTCCGGTCACTCGGCCTTCCCCGGCGGTTCCCGTAATCGGAACGAGGCCGCAATCTTTCTCCCGCATGATCTCGATCGCATCCCGGAGCGTGTCGCCCGTCTTGCACGTCTTCGGATCCTTCGTCATCAGGTCCTGTGCCTTCATGGTGTCTCCTTCAAAAGGGAACGTTTTTGCAGGATTCATTCCCGCGGACCGGCAGCCGGCGCGCTAGCCCGCGAGCAGACACGGCCTGCTCCCCGCGTCAGGCGGGCCGGGGCTTTTATTTCTTGAAGAGGGCATCGAAGGCGGCGCGGGAGGTGTCCGGCGTTTCCGTCGCGCGCGTTCCCGTGAGGTCGAAGGAGCGCGTCGGGGAGAAGAGCGGGCACTCGTTGCGCAGCTTCTTCGAGGGCACGCGCGCCGGAATCTCCTTCCACCGGGCGCACTCCCAGCGGGCTCCGGTGTCGAAGTTCGAGCATTGCGCGCAGGCATGCAGGTCGGCGCCACACTTCCCGCACGTCGTGTCCGGGCGCAGGTCGGCCACCTCGCGGTGCTTTTCGCCGCAGGCGCGGCAGGCGAAGACGAAGGGCTTGTTCTGGTCCGCGCCGCGGCCGCGGGGCCCCTCGGGACGATCCGGCCGGGGCCCGGACGGACGCCGGGGCCCGGAGTCGCCGCGATCGGACTCCATGTAGCCTCGGTGGCCGTATTTGCGATCGTTCATTTGTCAGCTTTTCCGCTGTCAGCGCTCAGCTTTCAGTCTTCCGGATCTCGGAGGATCGCTGGATCCTGGAGGGGCGACTTCCGCCCGGCCTCACGTCCACAGCGACATCCGTAAGGATACCGGAAACTCACGTTCGGCGGTGTCATTCCCGTCGAAAACAACCCGCTGACACCCGCGAGCCGACAGCTGACAGCTGACGGCTATCTCTCCTCCGCTCGCACGAGCAGGGGATAGGGATCGACGGGTTCGCCCTTCCACCAGTGCTTCTCGGCGCCCAGGCGGAAAATGGCGAAGTGGAGGTGCGGCCCCGCCGGCGACGCATTGCCGCTCGAGCCGACGTCGCCGACGCGATCCCCGCGGGTGAGAGTCGCGCCTTCGGCGAGCCCGGGCGCGTAGCGATCGAGATGCGCGTAGTAGTACGCCCACGTTTCGGTGGGGTCGAACTGGTAGACGGTCAGCCCTCCCTGCTGGCTCGTGAAAAGCTTCGCCACCCGTCCGGTCGACGCGGCGAGAACGGGAGTGCCGCGGGGAGCCATGATGTCGATCGCCTCGTGCGGACGCGTTCCGCCGCCTCGCATTTCCGAGAAGTTGTCTTTCAGGTTCGCGATCCGCACGCCCTGAACGGGGAGAAGCAGGCGACCCATGCCCGAGATGGCGAGCGCGCCGCCGATCGCCGGCGGGGGCCCCGAAATTTCGAGCGGAACCGGGAGCGCGACCGTGGGGCTGGCAGCGGCCGCCGCCGCCGCGCGCGCCTGTGTGGGAAATGGAATAGTCGAAAGGCGCGGTGGTGTCGCCGGCGCTGGATCCGGCCCGGCGGAGCTCGCGATGTCGCGCGTCGTTCTCGACAACCAGTGTCCGGGCGCCAGGGCGCCCGTCCGCCATGCGATGGAATAAAAGACGAGCAGTCCCGCCACGAATCCTGCGAGGAAAACGAGCGCGGCGCGAGCCTTCACCTCACGGCTCCAGCAGCGCGAGGGTTCCTGACGAGACCATCTGTTGCAGCTCCCAGACGTCCCAGTTCGTGAGCCGGATGCATCCGTGAGATTCTGTTTTCCCGATGCGGGAGGGCTCCGGGGTGCCGTGGATCCCGTAATGGGGCTTCGAGAGATCAATCCACGCGACTCCGACCGGATTGTTGGGGCCCGCGGGGATCCACTCCTTCCCCTCGCCGGGCCGCGCGTCCCAGAAGAGCGCGGGGTTGTAGCGGAAACGAGGGTGCCTGGAAACGCCCAGGATTTTCCACTGCCCGAGAGGAAGCGGGTCGTGCTCGCTCCCGATCGTCGCCGGATACCAGGACATCGGCCTTCCCTGTTCGTCGAGCGCGGTCACGGAGTGCTCCGCTTTCGAAACGACGACCCGCGCCGCTTTTCCCGGAGGGGGCGTAATCACGTTCGGCACCGTCAGCTCCTGTCCCGCCTGGTCGAACGTCGCGCCGGGGTTCAGTCGCTTCAAGAGCGCGGGGCTCGCATGGTACTTCTCGGCGAGCCCTTCCAGAGGCGACGTGTAGTTCATGGCAGGGAGCTTTGCCTTTTCCGCCATGTCCTGTGGGATGGGCTCGAACGGCCCGGCGACGTCCTCCGGGGCGATCGGCGCCTGAACCAGGGCGGGCGCCGTGTCCGCGTTGAGAACGGCCCAGGTGGCTTCGTCCACGACGCCGGTTTCCTGGATGTTTTTCGACTTCTGGAAAGCCGCGACCGCCTTGGCGAGACTGCTTCCATAATTCGCGTCGATTTCTCCGCAGGAAAAATGCGCGCGCGCCAGAAGCACCTGCGCCCGCAGAACGGCGCCGCCGGTTGATCCCCGCCTGAGGTTGCCTGCCTTTGCCGGATCGTTGACCGTGTTCGCGTCGATCGGCAGGCCCCTTGACTTGACCGATCGCGTTGACTTGACCGATCGCGCGGCGTGCCCCTTCCGGGCCGGATGCCGCCTTGCCTCCGCCGTCGCGGGGACGGCGGCGAGCACGAGAAGAACGCAAAGGAGAGCCCGGCCTGTTCGTGTCATGACGGGGCGGGTCCGCAAGAACGATGCCCAACCGTCGCCTCCGCTCACTTCGGGACGTGCCTGCGCCGCGTCGCGGCGAAGGCACCGGCGAGCGGCTCGGCCGGATGCGGCCTTCGACCGCTCGCCTCGTCCCTCCGTTCGCGATGGCTCCCGCCCCGAGAGGCTCCTCCCTCCCTCTGGTCGGGAGACTCCTCTCGGGGCGAGCGTATCCACCAGCTTGCCGTGGGCGCAGCTCCGCCCCCGCCGGGGGAGTGTTCAGCGGGATCGGCCGGGGCCCGAAACGTGATCCTCACCGCCGGATTAGAATCGCGGCAACTTGGCCTTCCCATCGGGTTCCCGCCTCGGCCCCCCCGAGATTTCAGGCCTTCTCGACGCTGACCTGCTTTTTCCGCCGGTCGGTCCGGATCAAGGCGCGCCCGGGTTTCACCCTCTCGGCCCGCCGTTCTTTTTTCCATGATCGCCCCTGGAAAAGAGGCGGGCCCGCTTTCCCCGGACTCGAACGCGCCCGTCCGCGCCGAAATCTTCTCGACCGAGCGTCTCGAGCAGTTCGGGGAGGTCCTCGCCGCATCTCACTCGGTTCTGCCGGGAAAGAGAAGGGGACGGGGCGTCCTGAGACGGCTGGAGGAGAACAGCCGCGTGCTCCTGATGTCCTACCGGTCCATCGCGGACTCCATGCGGCGGGAGGGCGGCATTACGCCCGCGGCCGAATGGCTCGTGGACAACTTTCACCTCGTCGAAGAGCAGATCCGGGAAATCCGACAGGACCTCCCGTCCCGCTTCTACACGGAACTGCCCAAGCTCGGATCGGGTCCCTTCGCCGGGTTTCCGCGCGTCTACACGATCGCGTGGGCCTTCATCGCGCACACGGACAGCTACTTCGAGATCGAAACGCTGCGGCGGTTCATCGCCGCCTACCAGCGCGTTCAGACGCTGAAGATCGGCGAGCTCTGGGCGCTGGCAATTTCCCTGAGGCTCGTTCTCGTCGAGAACCTCCGCCGGTTGATCGAGGAGATGGACGAGCGCCACGGCGCGCGGGAAAAGGCCGACATCCTCGCCGACGCGTTTCTCCTCGTCGGTGAGGCTCCCGCCTCGGGCGCCAGCGCGGCTTCGCGCCTCGCGGCCCTGGACCGGGTCCCCCTGCGCCGGGAATTCGCCGTGCGGCTTCTCTCACGGCTGAGAGAGCAGGACCCCGCGGTGACCCCGGCGCTTCAGTGGCTCGACCGGCGATTGACGTCCGAGGGGCTGAACGCGGACGAGCTCGTGCGCCTGGAGCAGCAGGCGCAGGTGGCGACGCACGTCAGCGTCCGCAACGTGATCACGACCATGCGGCTCCTGTCCTCCGTCGACTGGAATGCGTTCTTCGAGAGCGTCAGCATCGTGGAAGCGGCCCTCCGGGAGGGGACCCGCGTCGCCAGCATGGATTTCGCAACGCGCGACCGCTACCGCCACGCCGTCGAGGAGCTCGCGAAGACCAGCGAGTTTTCGGAGGTTCAGGTTGCGCGCCAGGCGGCCGCGCATGCACGGGATCCGGAGCCCGATGCCCCGGCCCGGCTCCGCGACCCCGGATACTTTCTGATCTCGTCCGGCCGCGAAGCATTCGAGAAAGAACTCGCCTGCCGCGTCCCCTTCGCGCAGAAGGTCCGCCGCGCGTTCGTTCGGTGGGCGACCCCCGGATATCTCGGGAGCGTTTTTCTCTTAACCGCCGCCATGACCGCGCTTCCCCTCCTCCTCACGGCACACGGCGCCGCGCCCGTTCGTCTTCTGTGGCTCCTGGCGCTGCTCGCGCTCGTCCCGGCGTCCGAGCTCGCGATCGCTCTCGTGAATCGAGACGTCACGGAGATCCTCGGTCCGCGCCGCCTTCCGAAACTCGAATTTCTGCGCGGCGTGCCTCTGGAGGCGCGGACTCTTGTTGTGGTCCCCGTGCTGCTGTCGGAGGAGTCCGAGATCCTCGAGGCCATCGAGCGGCTC
>JBBQDF010000194.1:0-5765 GCA_038319475.1 Thermoanaerobaculia bacterium | reverse complement strand
CAAGGGGCGCCCTCAGTACGTGATCGGCCGGATCGTCACGTCTGAGAAACCGGACTGATTACACCCCATGGATCCCGGTTATGCCACGTGCTATCGCGAGCTCTACGAACATCACTGGTGGTGGCGAGCACGCGAAGAGCTGATTCTGTCGACGCTCGATCGATTGCGTCCGGACCGTAACTGGGGACCGATCCTCGATGTCGGTTGCGGCGACGGGCTGTTGTTCGAAAAGCTCGCGGCCCGGGGAGACGTCGAAGGAGTCGAGATGGATGCGACAGGCGTGGAGGAGAGTGGGCCGTGGGCCGACCGCATCCGCGTCCAGCCGTTTGACGAAAACTTTCGACCTGGAAAGCATTACGGGCTGGTCCTGATGCTCGATGTGCTCGAGCACTTTTCGGACCCGCTGCGGCGGCTTCGTCTGGCTCTGGCTCTTCTTGCTCCCGATGCCACGCTTCTGATCACAGTTCCGGCTTTCCGGTCGATGTGGACGAGTCACGACGTCTTGAACCGGCATTTCACCCGATACAGAAAGAAGGAACTCGAACGGCTCGTTCGAGAGGCGGGCGGTGAGATCGGCGAGGCGCGGTATTTCTACCAGTGGATGTCTCCCTTCAAAGTGGCGGCGCACTGGACAGAGAGGGTTGTTTCTTCCCCGCCGAGGCCACCGAGAGTTCCACCGCGATGGCTGAACGGGTTTCTTTACCGGTTGTCGCGGCTCGAGCAGAGAGTCTTCGGGACGCGGTCCCTTCCCTTCGGAAGCTCGCTACTTCTCGTGGCCCGCAGTCGGCCGCAGACGGGATGAATCGGGGAATGGCTGACGCGCCCGCCCGACCTGCCCTTTCGGATTTGCTCCTTTGGGCCCCCGAGATCCTTTTTCTGACGGTGACGACGGCCACCGGTCTCTGGGCGCGCGGCCAGTGGCTTGATCCATCGGGAGACGTAGGCATCTGGTGGTCGCTCCCCGACCGCCTGGCCCGAGGCCAGACGTACTACGTCGACGACTTCCTCCAATATGGCCCGCTGTCTCCCTGGCTGCTTGCTGGCGCTTCCCGACTGTTCGGCCCGTCCGCTACAGCCTTTCTGCTGGTCCACTGGATTGTCGCGATGGCCGCCGGAGTGCTCCTGCTGCGACTTGGCCGGAGCTTGCTGTCGACGCTCGAACGAGTGGCGCTGGTCGGGCTTCTACTCGGTCTCTCGGTTTTCGCGCCGGGGACCGGGCGGCTCGTCCTTTCCTACTGTCCGGCTGCCGTGCACGCGATTGTATTCTCGGTCTGCGCGTTCCTCATCCTCTCCTCCTGGAGGGAGGGGCGGTGGCGCCCGTACGCGGCCGGGGCCCTGGCGGGCCTCGCTTTATGCGCCAAGCAGGAGATCGGTGTCGCGGCGATGATCGGTATCTGCGCCCCCGTCCTGACGACGCGGCGGAAAGGCCTGAGCTGGGTGCTTCGATCCGTCGCGAGCTTTCTGATCGTCGCGGCCATCGGCATCGGTTTCATCGTGCTGAGCGGGGCAAGCTTCGACTCTCTTCGGAATGATAGCCACCTCTGGCCGATCTCGCCGGTTCCTCCGCAGTGGCGAGCTCTTTTCAGGAGTGTCGCCGGGATGGCGAACGCAGACTTTCCCCGATCACTTTTTCTCTCGCTTCGCGACCTGACGAAACTCGGCCTCCTGGTCTCTCTCCTGGGCCTCCTCGTCGCCAGAGAGCGACGCGGCCGCTCCTGGTGGCCGACGCTCGTCCTGCTGTCGGCTCTCGTCTTTGCGGACCTCTTCTTCGGGGCCGACCTGCTCCCGCGTCTGAAGCCGGCGAATCTCCTGACGATCGGCGCGTGTCTCGTTTCCCTCTGGGGCCTGTGTGCGGGTCGTCGTCCCGAACGAGAGCTCCTGGTCGGCTTCGGTGCCTTCGCCGCCCTCGTGGGGGCTCGAACGGCGTTTTCCTCCGACATCGCCGGACCCTACACAGGCGTGGCGCATTTTGCAGGCGCTTTGACCTGGGTTGTTTTCTTGGCGCGCGTGGTGCCGGACATTCTGCCGGGCCCGGGTGCGCCGGGCCGCCGGGCGAGGTACGTATGGACGCTGCTTCTTCTGGCGTTCGCCTTTGCCGGCGCGCTCGAAGGTATCGAAAGCCTGCGCCCGTCCGACCGGGTGGCTGTTCAGACGCCGCGAGGACGAGTCTGGGTCGGCAAGACTATGGCGGCGGTCCTCGCGGAAATCGGTCGTGAGGTTCGCCCCGGTGAGCGCGTCTTGTTCCTTCCCGAAACCAACGCTGCCGATGTCCTCTTCGGCCTGCGCGACGCCTCGCCCTACCTCATTCATCTGCCGGGCTGGCTCACCGATCGCGCCGAGGCCACGCTGATCGATCGGTTCCGGAGACAGCCGCCGGACGCGGTCGTCGTATTCGAAAGGCCGACGGCGGAGTTCCGGGTCAAGCCTTTGGGGGTGGGATTCGGGCGCGAACTCGACCGTTGGATTAAAGAGAACTACCACGCGGCGGCGGTTCCCGCGGGTGCCCGGATCCTGCGGCGAAACCAGCCGCCGAACGTCTCATCTCTTTTCAAACACGTAGGTGGTCTGGCAGGCAATCCACGGCATGAGCGGACCGAGCAGACGTTCGATCGCGAGAAAGAACGGAAAGGAGCCGCGCGGGACGATCCCTCGAAACCAGATGCCCCCGGACAGCGCGTAGAGAAACGCGGTGTGGTATCGCAACGAGCGCAGCTCGAGCCCCGGAAATTCCCCCTCAAAGCGCAGGCGGTCCCGTTCGAAGACGATCCAAGCTTGCGGAATGTTGGCTCCGGAAAAGCGGTCGCCCGGCTCAAAACCCCATTCGGTGGCCCTCTCGTCGTAAGGCTCGGCAGAGAAGAGCCGGTAGAGCCGTTTCCACAGGAGCGTGTGGGCGGGCTCGATCATGACCATTCGTCCGCCGGGCCGCAAGACGCGGAGGACCTCGCGAAGAAACGCCCCGGGGTCGGGGACGTGGTGAAAGACGTTCAACATCAGGAGAGCGGCCAGCGTGCCATCCTCGAATTCAAGCCTGTCCGCCGACATGACCCGGTCGAGCTGAGGCTCGGGAAAAAGGTCGGTCGTCACGACGTCGGCACGAACCTCCTTGATGAAGCCTCCGCCCGATCCGATTTCGACGACGGGCCCCTCCGGAATTCCTTTCAGAAATCGCGCCAGCTCCCGATAATGCTCGCGATAGAGCGCTTTTAGAAAAGGTTTGGCCTTGATGACGCGGCGGTGAATATCGATCAGTTCGGGAGCGTCGTGATCGATTCCGCGCACCTCGGGCAGCTCCAGAAGTTTCTTCAGCTTCGCCGCCAGGCGTTCGATCATCGCCGCGAAAGTTAACCACAGGGCGACTCAGTTCGCGCTCCGCGGCCGCCCCGCTTCACGTCTCGACGTTTTCGCGGGTGTCGCGCTCCCCAATGATCCGCGGACGGTGAGCGGCATCTATAATTCGCTCGTTGAGATCATCTCGTTACTCCGAAGCGGGCGTCGATATCGACGCGAAGGCCGCGGCGCTCGCCGGCGCGCGGGCTGCGATTCGGTCCACCTTCAACGCGCAGGTGCTCGGGGACGTTGGCGGCTTCGGAGGACTCTTTCGCCCGAATTTTTCTGGTTACCGCGAACCCGTTCTCGTCGCCTCGACCGACGGAGTAGGAACGAAGCTGAAAATCGCCGTGGAAACCGGTCGTCACGACAGCTGCGGAGCGGATCTCGTCAATCATTGCGTGAACGACATCCTCGTCCAGGGCGCGCGGCCTCTTTTCTTTCTGGATTATCTGGCGACCGGAAAAATCGAGCCGGTAGTGTTGTCCGCCGTGATCGCCGGCGTAGCGAGGGGTTGCAGGGACAACGGGACCGCGCTCTTGGGCGGGGAGACGGCGGAGATGCCGGGCTTCTATGCGGAAGGTGACTACGACCTCGCGGGCACGATCGTCGGCGTCGTCGAGCGCGACAAAATCCTCGACGGCTCGCGCGTCGTCCCCGGAGACGTTGCGCTGGGACTTCCCTCCGCCGGGCTCCATACGAACGGATATTCGCTCGCGCGGAAGGTGTTCTTCGAACAACTCGGCCGCCGCCCCGGCGATCCGCTCGGGGCACGGAAAGGCGTCTCGATCGCCGACGCGCTGCTCGCCCCGCACCTCTCGTACCGCAAGGCGATGGAGCCGCTTCTGGCGCACAATCTCGTTCACGCGATGGCGCACATCACGGGCGGCGGCTTCTACGACAACATTCCGCGCGTTCTGCCCGACGGCGTCGACGTCGTGATCCGCTCCGGCGCGTGGCCGGTGCCGGAGGTCTTCGAGGTGATCGAGCGCGAGGGCAGGGTCTCCTTCGAAGAGATGCACCGCGTGTTCAACATGGGAATCGGCATGGTCGTGTTCGTCGCTCCCACAGACCTGCCGCGCGTCGTGAGCGCCTGGAAAAACGCCGGAGTCTCGTGGTTTGCGATCGGGAACGTGAAGGGGAAGGGCAGCAAGCGCGTGGTGGTCGAGCCCGCTCCGGTCTGACGAGCCATTGAGGTGGAATATGTCCGCGCGGCAGCGCCGGAGCATTTCCGGCTGGTGATCGACGCGGGAGTGTTCGGGCCCCCGATGAACCATTCGGCGATCGCTGCGAACCTGAGAGCGGCGCTCGCCCGTGATGACTTGGAGGCGACAGTTTCGATTTTTCCTGGACGCGCGGAGACGGTGCGAGTCGTCGAGTTCGTGCGACGGCCGGTTGTCTCGACCCGATGAGCGCCGCGCGCCTGGCCGTCCTGCTCTCCGGGAGGGGATCGAACTTCGAGGCGATCGCGGACGCCGTAAAAGCAGGAGTCATCCCCGATGCGTCGATCGTCGCTGTGATCTCGGATAATCCCGAGGCGGGCGGTCTCGAAGCCGCGCGGCGGCGCGATCTTCCGGCCCTCGCCATCGACCGTTCCCGTTTTCCGAGTCGCCGTGAGCACGAGGCGGAGATTGCCCGTGCGCTCGAATCCGCTCGGCCGGACCTGATCTGCCTGGCCGGCTACATGCGGATCCTGTCGCCCGCGCTGGTCCGCCGATACCGCGGCCGCATCCTGAACATCCACCCCTCCCTCCTGCCGCGTTTTCCGGGACGACACCCCCAGAAACAGGCTCTGGATGCGGGCGAGACGGAGTCGGGCTGCACGGTGCACCTGGTCGACGAGGGGACGGATACGGGCCCGCGGGTGCTCTCGGCCCGGGTTCCCGTCATTCCAGGGGACACCGTCGAGAGCCTCTCGGCCCGGATCCTGGAGAAGGAGCACCGGCTGTATCCCGAAGCCATCACGCGAGTGCTCGAGGGACTCCGCGGGGGCCCGAACGTTGCACACGTCACTGTGCACCTCTAGCGGCCTAAGACATTCTTTTACAAAGACTTATTATTTTTTTCCAAATCGCTTGACACGGCTGGTCCTGCGACCTATATTGCGCATCCCGCAAGGGTTCCAAGATCTTTCAGGTATCCCTCGCTGCGTTAGCCGTCTCTCCCGAGGACAGCCGGCTGACGAAAAGCAGTTGACGGAGCATAAAAAATCGAAGAGACTGAAATTTCCGTCTTCGGACGGCGGTTTCGGTTCAGCTACGCCGGAAGTACGGCGTCTCCCGAGTGTTGCGAGGCGGCACCCGAGGATTCGGTTCCTTGAAAACTGAGTAGAGCGTGCCAGACGTCAATTATTTTTGCTGCTTTTCGAAAAAAGCAGCACCCTGTCGCAAGACAGGAACTTCCTGAATCAAAAACAGGATTTCACTCGAATTTGACGG
>JBBQDF010000193.1:0-5802 GCA_038319475.1 Thermoanaerobaculia bacterium | reverse complement strand
TCATGTCGATTTTGGCGTCCGCGCCCTTCGCCATCGAGGTGCCGCTCATGGAGCTGCCCGAACTCATGGTTTTGGAGCCTCTGGACGAGGAAGTGGAGGTCTGATCACCGCTGCCGGTCGTACCCGTCGTGCCCTGACTCTGCGCCGAGGCCGTGGACGAAGCGAGGACGAGCGCGCCCGCCGCCGCGGCGATGAAAAATGAAAGCTTCTTCGACATGATTCCCCCTTGTTATGAATGGAGTTATGAATGGACGCGGGGCCTCCGTCACGAGCGACAGAGGCACGACGCACCCGGAAGGGAGCAAGTGCGGTGCCACTCGATCCAATTTATGGAAGGGGTTCGCCCGGCGGGAATCGGATGTATCGGGGGCAAGCGACCACGGGTTGCGGGGGGTACCGCCGGAAAATCGGGCAGAAAAGAAAAATTGAGCGCGACGTCCGGACGTACCTGGGCGGCGCCGCGCAGGTGTGGCAGAGGCTGGCCGGAAAAGGCAGATCCTCGGGGGCCGGCGTCGCAGGAGGAGGCGGGTCGCGGTCCGTCACATCCGCGCCGCGGATGCATCCGACGTCAGGGCGGCGTCTTCCGCAGAGTAGTCGGCCGCGGGCGCGGCGGCTCCCCCGCCGGCGGTCGCCTCCTCCCACGCCGCCGTCTTCGCGAAAGCTTCCGCCGGAGGAATGATCTCCGCCCAGTCGAGCTCGCGCCGAATCCGCGTCGAATCGCAGACCAGCGGCTGAGCGAAGTTCCCGGCGACCCCGAACTCCGCAGGAAGTCGCGCGTCTTCGAGGGCCGCGATGCGCCCGCCCCACCCAACGGCGCGCCCGAACGCCTCGAGCCGGGCCGCGACGGTCGGAGTCTCCGCCTCGCCCACGTTGTATACGCGCCCGCGGGCTCTTTCGGTCGAGACGGCCAGGACGATCGCGTGGGCGACATCTTCCACGTACCCGTGAGTCCACCGGAACGTCGCGTGGTCGCGACCGAGGAGGATCGCGGGCCGCCGGTCCGCGATGCGGCGCCACGCCGGACCGAAGCGATGCTGCCGGTCTCCCGGTCCGTACATGGCGGGGAGTCGCAGGACGGTGCCCGGCATCGCCGGGTCAGACTGCACGACCTGCTCGACAAGGATCTTTTCGTAGTCCGTTAAATGCGCCGGACCGTCCGTCCCGCGGTATGGAAACAAATTTTCCCGCAGGGGAGCGTCTTCCGTCATCGGCCGCGGATCGGGCGGACCCGGCTCCGTTCCGCGGAAGACCCCGTAGGAGCGGTACACGTCGCCGCTCGAGAGCGCGACGATCCGCCGGGCGACGCCACGGAAGGTGCGCATGAGGGCGGAGGAATCCGGCTCGCCGATCGGGCTCATCGCGAGCACGACGTCCCACGCCAGCTCCGTCAGCTCAGTCGGAAAAGAGAGTATCGGTGGCGCGGCCTGCGCGGAATGGACGTGATCCACCCCGAAGGAGAGCGGCGCCTCGTGCTCTCCGCGATGGTAGACGGTGACCTGATGACCGAGATTCGAGAGGCGCGTGACGACCGGAGGGCCGAGAAAGCCCGTCCCGCCGATTACGAGCACGCGCATGCGCGGAGCATAACGGGGATCGCGGGTGGCGGCCGCATGGGCGACCGGCGCGTTCAGGCGGTCGGGGGCTGGAGCGGCGCGGTCAGCTTTCCGTGTTCCCAAGGGTTGCGGGCGGACTTTGAAGCAGGCGGTACGGCCGCATCGGACGGCGGCCTACCGCCTGGAGCCGCGCGGTCAGCCTGTCGTGTTCCTAGCGGTTGCGGGCGGACTTTGAAGCAGGCGGATCGGCCGCATCGGACGGCGGCCTACCGCCTGGAGCCGCGCGGTGTTCGCGCTCCTCTGCAATGAACCAGTCAACCTTGCGCTCGGCGAGGTCGAGCGGGACGGCGCCGCTCGACAGCAGCATGTCGTGGTACCTGCGCATGTCGAATGCGGGACCGAGGGCCGCGCGCGCCTTCTCGCGGAGCTCGACGAACTTGCGCATCCCCATCTTGTAAGCGAGCGCCTGCGAGGGCAGGTCGCAGGAGTACCGGAGCGTCTCGGTCGCGATCTCCGTCTCCGACTGAATGGTGTTCTCCCGCATGTACTGCATGGCCTTCTCCCGCGGCCATCCGAGCAGGTTCATCCCCGTGTCGACGACGAGACGCGACGTCAGGAACGCGTCGAACAGGAGGCGCCCGGCCAGGGCGTAAGGGTCCTCGTACATCCCCATCTCGCCAGCGAGGAGAGACGAGTACTCTCCCCAGCCCTCGATGAAGGCGGTGTAGGAAATCGCGGACTCCCGGCGCCACTGCGGGAGGTCCGCGTTTTCCTGCTGGAGGCTGATCTGCAGGTGGTGGCCGGGCATCAGCTCGTGCGAAATCAGGGAACCGGCGCCGATCAGGCAGCGCTCGTCCAGATGGGTCCCGTTGTACTTGTAATAGCCCTTCGCTTCCTGGGGCGTCGGCACCTGGTAATAGCCGAATGTCATCGAGGGCTCGAGCTGCGGCTCCAGGCGTTTGACGCCGAACGGCGCCTTCGGCATGCGGCCGAAGAACTCCGGCAGCCTCTTTAAAATCCGGTTCTGCGCTCCCATCAGGCGTTCGCCGACCTCCTCCGGCGTCTTTGCGTAGAAGCGCGTGTCCTTCTTGAGCGACTCGCGGAACTGCGCGAGCGTCCCCTCGAAGCGGACCTGCTTCCGAACGCCGTCGAGCCGCGCGTTCAACTGCTCCATCGCCTCGAGGCCGATCCGATGGATCTGCTCGGGAGGGATGTTGAGCGTCGTTGTGCGGCGGACCGCGGCGCGGTAGACCTCGGCCCCGCCCTGGTACTGCGCAAGGCCCACCGAGGCCGGAGCCTTCGCCGCGTACTCGCCGTTTAAATAGTCGATCAGCCGCCGCGCGGCCGGGCGGATCTCCCGTTCAATGCGGCCCGCGATCCGCTCGGAGAAGGAGTCGCGGTCCGCGGCCGGCAGCGCGGCCAGGCGTTCCGGCGCGACGAAAAACAGGTTCTCCGACTTTTCGCGAGCCGCCGCCCCGAAACCCCCGACGACCAGCGGGATCTCGGGCTTCGGGATCACGATCCCTCGCCGGAACTGCTCCTTCAGTTTCGCCTGCAGCGCGTCTAAAAAAGCCGGGTACTTCGCGAGGAGCTTTTCGTAGTGGTCCGCATCTTCGCGGTTGCGAAACGGGTGCGAGGAGAAGGCCGTGTGCGCTCCCAGGAACTGGAAGGTGTAGGGGGTGGCGGGAAACGTCAGCCAGTAGCGCGATGGGCCGTCCGCGAGGGAGCGCCCCTCCCGGCGAAGCATCTCGAGCGAGATCTCTTCTTCGTGGGAAAGGTCGGACATTCGAACGCCGCTCAATTTCACGAGGAGAGACCGGCCGAATCCCGCGTCCTTTTCCGCCTTCTCCCAGGAGAGGTCGGGAAGCGCGTCGACCGGCAGGCCGAGGCGGATCCGCAGCGGGACGCTCTCGCGCTCCAGATATTGCGAGTACTCGAGCGCGGCGGCGTTCAAGGCGGTTGCCGGCCCATTCGGCTTTTCGGCGCGATGGTCCGCCCGGGCGGCGAGCGAGAGCCATGCCGCAACGAGGCTCCCGAGGAGAAGAGAAATCTTCACGCCTCCCTCCCTTTCCAGTGCACGCCGTCCGCCGCGGGAAGACAGTTCACGCGGTTTACGAGCCGGAGGTGCGGGGCCGGCTCAGCGAAAAAAGGCGGTCCGGCGCACGCTCCCCCAGCACCGCGCGCGCCGCCACTTCCCCGACCGCCGGGCCGTGCTTGAATCCGTGGCCCGATCCGCCACCCACGATCCAGGCATTTTCCGCGCCGGGGTGCCGGTCGATGAGGAAGTGATGGTCCGGGCTGTTCTCGTACTGGCAGACGCGGGACTCGAGAAGCGGCGCGTTTGCGAGCGCCGGAAACCTCCGGGCGATGTACTCGCGGGCGGCCCGCAGCCCTTCCGCGGATGGCACGCGGTCCCCGTCGGTCGGATCAAACGGCGCTCCCCGCGCATCGTCCGCGATCTTGAACCCGCGGCGCTCGTTGCCCGGGATCCCATAAAAGAAGCGGGGGACCTCGACCCAGACGGGGAATCTGTCCTCGTCGAAGCTGCGGTCGCCGGCCGGAGCCCCGAAATAGAAGACCTCCTGGCGGGTTGGCTGGATCAGGTCGCGGAGGAGGTCGGGGAACACCTTGGGCAGCCACGGCCCGCACGCGAAGACATAGGCGTCGGCCGTCAGTGTGCTGGCATCCGACAGCTTCAGGCCTTCGAGGCGGCCGGAGGCGATCGCCCCCGGGGTGACAGACGCCTCGCGGTACGTGCCGCCGTCGGCCGTGAAACCTTCGACGACCTGGGCGCAGGCGCGGCGCGCCAGCAGGTAACCCGCTTCTTTTTCGTAGAGCGCCCAGCCGATCCCGGAAAAATCGATCTGGGGGTAACGGCGCCTGGCGTCCGCGACCGGCAGCTCCTCGTAGGCGAAGCCGTTGTCGCGAAGGATCGGAAGAGACGACTTCACGTAGGCACCCTCGTCGCCAACGAGCCAGAGCGCGCCGGTTCGCCGGTAGAAAGGGCGCTTCCACCGCGCCTCGTACTCGTGCCACAGGTGGAACGCGCGCGCCGCCATCTCCGTGTAAATTCGATCGGCGCCGTAGACCCCGCGGATGACCCGTGTTTCGCCGCCCGAGCTCGCCCGTGCATTGCCGGGTCCCCAAGTGTCGAGCAGCGTGACGCGCGCGCCTCTTCGGAGCAGCTCCGCGGCCGTGAATCCGCCGAATGCGCCGGCGCCCACGACGGCGACGTGGAGTCGCCGGCCCGGCTTGCCGGCCGCTTTCCCCGGACCGGCAAAACGCGCCGTGGCGGCGGCCGCCGCGACGCCGCCGAGAAACGATCTGCGCGAAAGGCGCGGTCCGCGATTGTCTGGCATGTGTTGCCGGAAAGGTATCAAAGGTGCGTGGGGGGGTTGAGATTTGAGAGTCGAGAGTCGAGAGTTGAGGGCCGTCAAGCGGTTCGGCGTTCACGGTGAGACAAATGCCGGGACCCCGACGCCTCGCGCCTCACCTCGCCGCCCCCGGCTCTCCCCTTCTCTATAATCCCGGCACAGTAGGAGAAGGGTGCTCTGGACGCTGAGCGCTCAACGCTCAACGCTCAACCCTCAACTCTCGGCTCTCGACTCAACTCTCAACTCACAACTCTCAAGGAGAGCTCCCGATGACGATGCGATTTCCTCTCGTATTTGCCGGCCTCGGCTGGAGCGCGATGCTCCTCCTGTCCTCTTCGCCTCTCACGGCGCAGGCGGAGCGGTCTCCGACGCCGGCTCCGGCCGCTGCCGAGGAGGCGAAGGGCCCCGAGAAGGTGAGAGCGCCCGAGCCGCGGGAGGAAAAGCCCTCGGTCACGCACCACGAGATCCGGATGGACGGCCGATCGCTGCGATACACCGCGACCGCCGGGTACATGCCGATGAAGGACGAGACCGGCAAGCTGAAGGCGAACATCTTCTACGTTTCGTACGTCCGGGAGGGGCCCTCATCGCGCCGGCCCGTCACCTACACGTTCAACGGCGGCCCGGGGTCCGCCTCGGTGTGGCTGCACATGGGGGCGGTCGGGCCGAGGCGCGTCGTCATGGCGGACGACGGACAGCCGCTGCCGCCGCCGTATCGGCTCGTCGACAACGAGGCGAGCTGGCTCGCGTTCACCGACCTCGTGTTCATCGATCCCGTGACGACCGGATACAGCCGGCCCGCTCCGGGCGAGAAGCCGGAGCAGTTCCACGGCGTCGAGGAAGACGTGCAGTGGGTCGGCGACTTCATCCGTTTG
>JBBQDF010000192.1:0-5815 GCA_038319475.1 Thermoanaerobaculia bacterium | reverse complement strand
CGGAGGAGCGAGGGAGAGCGGCGCCATCGAGTGCGAAGGCGAAGAGGGCATGGGCCCGGCGGGCTGCGAGGGACCCGTGGGCGCCTGACGCTCCGGCGCGGGGGCGAGGACCGGCCCCGCCAGGACCGGGGTCGGGGCGGGGAGCGCCTGGTCGCCGTTTCTCGGCTCATCGGGCGCTCCCGCACGCGCCTTGTGGCGGCGCGCTCCGCCGCGGCGGCGACGGCCCTTTTTCTCTGCCCCCTCTTCCGCCGCGGGAAACGGGATCGTGTCGTCGTTCATGGTTTTCCTTCCGGTACGTAATCGAACGAGGAGGTCGTCAGGAGAAACGAGGCGATGACGCGGGCGACCGGCCGGCCTCCCGGGTCGACGATCTCGACGTCTCCGATGTTGATGCGGCGCCCCTTCTTGATGATGCGGGCGAGCGCCCGGACGTCTCCCCGCGCGCGACGGAGAAAATGGATGTTCAGGTCCGCGGTCGCGAACCCCATCCTCCCGTCGAAATTGGTCGAGAGTGCAAAAGCGACCGCCGTGTCCGCGAGGGTCGCGAGGATTCCGCCGTGGATGGTGCCGGACCCGTTGCTGACCTCTTCACGATAGGGCAGCTTCAAGACGGCGTAGTCCAGGGCCAGTTCTTCGAGCTCCGGGTGAAGCCAGCCGATCGCCGGGGAACCGGCCAGCCGCCCCCGGAGCCGTGTCAGAAGATCTGGCGCCAGGCCCCCTGTAACGCCGGGGACGGGCTTTCGGTCCGTTATCGTCGCACTCATAAACGATTCATTTTACAGGAATTCGCCGGCAGAGAGGGACCGGCGATCAGACCTCGGGGCTCTCCTCGCGGTCGTAATAGGGCAACTCCTCGGCGCGCTTGACGGAGTTGTCGACCTGTTTCGGAACCTCGACGATCGTCCGGGTCACGTCGGGGTCGCAGATCTCGTTCTCGCACTCGTATGTGTACACGTTCTTGTCGGGGAGCTTCGTGAACCGCATCACGGTCTGATAGGTGTCACAGTTGCCGCACTTGATGGACATCATGAAGATGTCGATGACGTGCCTGGCGGTCTCCCCCGCAGCTTCTTCCACGAAGGCGATAATACCGCGCGACTCGCTTCCGGGCGCGCGCATCCCGCGCGGCCCGAAATGCTCCAGGGCTGCGCCTCGACCAGGGAGAATGACGGCATGAAACCTCGATGTAGCAGGCCCGCGTCCGTCCTGTTCGCTCTCGCGGCCGCGATGGCGCTTCCCGCGTCCGCGGCCGAATTCGAAAAGTCCGTCCCGCTTCCCCGCACCGGACGGGCAAACCTCGGCTGGACATCGGGCGGCTGTTCGGTCCGCAGCGTTTCGCTGCGCAATTTCCCGAGCGCCGACGACGTGCGCAAGGCCAGACGCGAGGATCGGGACGACACCACGTGGCTCTGGTGGGACTTTCACGTCGAGAACCGCGGCTCCCGCCAGTGCCGCATCTCCTGACCGTGGACGTCTACGACCGTCCGGCCGCGTCGCGAAATCGGGGGACAAGGAGGACACCGTCGACGACCACAAGCTCGACGACAACATTCGGATCTCGACCCGCATGCGGACGCTCGATATCGTGAACTCGCCCCGGGCGCACATCCGCGGGCAGATCCGTCCCCGGTGAACGGAATCCGGGCTTATCGGGTTCGATCCGCGGCCATTCTCGACGTCACCGGCGACGACCGCGGCCCGTTCCTCCAGGGACAGCTCACGCAGGACGTCCGGCGGGCGGAAGTCGGGCAGGTGCTTCCCGCGGCGGGGCTCACGCCGAAGGGAAAGCTCCTCTTCGTCGCGCGACTGATCGGTTTGCCCGACCGCCTCCGGCTGCTCCTTCCGGAGGCATCGCGCGAGCCGGTGCTGGCGCATCTGCGCAAGTACGCAATCTTTCAGAAGGTGACGATCGACGACCGCTCGGCCGATTTCGTCCGCATCGGGATCGTCGGACCGGCGCTTCCCTCTTCTGCGGGAGCCGGCGGGCCCCTCGCGTTGCCGGGGGAAGGAGAGTTCTCAGGCGAGCTCCTCGTGCCGGCGGACGAGGTCGCGGCCGTGATCGGGCAGCTCGCCTCGTCGGGCGCGATTTCGCTCGACGAGAGGGCGGCCGATGTGCTGCGCGTCGAAGCGGGCCGGCCCCGCTTCGGGCAGGACGCCGACGAGTCGCACCTTCCCGACGAGGTCGGTCTCGACGACGCCATCTCGACGACCAAGGGCTGCTACGTCGGGCAGGAGATCGTCGCGCGGCTGCGGACGTACGGGCGGGTGAACCGCCGGCTCGTCGGTTTCCGTTTCTCAGACGGCGGGGTCGCGGCGGCAACGGTGTTGAAGCGTCCGGGCGAAGCCGGCGGCGGGAAGATCGAAATCGGGCGCGTCACGAGCTCCGTCGTGTCGGAGCGATGGGGCGCGATCGGGCTCGGCTGGGCCTTTCGAGACGTATCGGCGGGCGATCGTCTCGTCTCCGCCGACGCGTCGGAGCGTTCCGCGATCCCCTGCGCGCTTCCGTTTTCGTGAGTCCGGCACCGGCGCCGGAGGGCCCTCCTGCAGGAGCTCCCGACGAGACGTGGACGGTGCACGCGGCGCTCCTCGGCGCGCAGACCGGATTTGCGCTCTTCCCCATCTTCGGCAAGCTCGTGCTGCCGGCGGTCCCGCCCCTGGTGCTCGCGGCGATACGCGTGTCGTCGGCGGCGGTCCTGCTCGAGGGAGCCCGGCGCCTCCTCCGCGCACCGGAACTCGAGAAGCGGCATCGCCCCGCGGTCCTGCTGTACGCGCTGCTCGGCGTCTCGTTCAACCAGGTTCTCTTCATTCTCGGGCTGTCGATGACCTCCGCGATCCACACGACGATCCTGACCGCGACGATTCCCGTGTTCACCCTGGCCGTCGCGGTGCTCCTGGGACGCGAAAGGCTCGCCGTTCGCGGCCTTGCGGCCGTTGCGCTCGCCACGGCGGGCGTCCTGGTACTCCTGGATGTCCGGCATCTGCGCGGCGCGGGCGGAACGATCCGAGGCGATCTCTTAATCCTAGTCAATTCCCTGTCGTACTCGGCGTACCTGGTGCTTTCCCGTCCCATCCTCGCGAAATACCCCGCCGAAACCATCGTGTCGCGCATTTTCCTCTACGGCGGCGGACCGATCCTCCTTGTGGCCGCGCCCGGCCTCCTCCGATTTTCGCCGGCGGCGGTGCCGGCTCAGGTCTGGGGCGGCGTCGCGGCGATCGTGGTCCTCTGCACCGTCCTTCCCTACTACTGGAATTCCTGGGCGCTGGCGCGGACGCAGGCCTCCAGGGTCGCGTTCTACGTCTTTCTTCAGCCGCTCATCGCCTCGGGTCTCGCGGTCGTTGTCCTCGGCGAGAAATTCGCGGCGCGCACGGCGGTCGCGGCGGCGCTCATCTTCGCCGGGCTCGGGATCTCCCTGGTGGCCCGCCCCCGCGGCGCCGTGACCCCGCAATGAGAGTCTGCGTGGTCATCCCCGTCTTCAACGAGCGCCAATCGCTTCCGCTGGTGGTCGGCGACATTCCGGGCCCGCTCGTCGACGAGATCGTCGTCGTCGACAACGGCTCGACGGACGACACGTGGCAGATCGCGGGCGCGCTCCCGGTTCGCCTGGTGCGCGAGCCGCGGCGCGGGTACGGCAGCGCCTGCCTCGCCGGCGTCGCGGCCCTCGAAGCGGACCCGCCCGATGTGATCGTGTTCTTGGACGGCGACTATTCGGATCACCCCGAGGAGATGCCGCTCCTGCTGGCCGCCGTCGAAGCCGGCGCCGATCTCGTCATCGGATCCCGCGCCCTCGGCCGCCGGGAGGCAGGCGCGCTTCTGCCCCAGGCGCGTTTTGGAAACCTCCTCGCCTGTTTTCTGATCCGCGTCCTCTACCGCCATCCGTACACGGACCTGGGGCCGTTCCGCGCCATCCGATGGGACGCGTACCGGAGGCTCGGCATGGTGGACAGGAATTTCGGCTGGACGTGCGAGATGCAGGTGAAGGCCGTGCGGGCGGGGCTCGTGATCGCGGAAGTGCCGGTCTCCTACCGCCGCCGCGTTGGCGTGTCGAAAATTACGGGGACGGTGACTGGAACTCTCCGAGCGGGTTACAAGATTCTTTGGACGATTGCGAGACACGGATTCGGGAAACGGGAAACGGAAAAGTGGAAGCGTGGAAAAAATGTCTAGAGAGTTCGCGCCTCGTCCCCCTCGATCCCTGATTCGAATCCCGCTTCCCGCTCGTCAGATCTTGCAACTCGCGAGGCCGCGCTTCTCCAGATACTGCTGGTGGTAATCCTCGGCGCGCCAGAAAGGCGCGGCGGCCGTGATCTCGGTGACCACGGGACGGCGATGGCGGCCCGACTTTTCGAGCTCCTGCTTCGACCCGCGCGCGGCGGCTTCCTGGTCCGCATCGTGGAAGTACACCGCGGACCGGTACTGCTCTCCAACGTCGGGACCCTGGCGGTTCAAGGTGGTCGGATCGTGATTTTCCCAGAAGACATCGAGAAGCTGCTCGTACGAGACACGGCCGGGGTCGTACTCCACTTCCACGACCTCGGCGTGCCCGGTGCGGCCGCCGCACACGTCCCGGTATGTCGGGTTCTCGAGCGTCCCGCCGGAATATCCGACCGCCGTTAGGAGGACGCCGGGCACCTGGCGAAACGCCGCCTCGACACCCCAGAAGCATCCCGCCCCGAACGTGGCTTTTTTCATGGATTCCCCCCGGTCTATCTACGCTCGAAGCACGCAGTCGGTTTCCGGGACGCGAAATTACGAGTGGAGGGACGACGGCTCCTCACGAAAACGAGCCAGAGGCGCCACGATCTCGTCCGGCGCGCGGCGCGGCCGCCCCTCCGGGTCCGCGAACACGTGCCGGGTGGCGCCGTTCGCGAGGCGGACGCCGCCCGGCCCCAGGATCTCGTACGCGAACGAGAGCCCGCGGGCGGAAAGCTCGGGCATCCGCGCCTGGATGCGGATCTCGTCGTCATAGCGCGCGGACCGCCGGTAAGTACATTCGACCGCGGTCACGAGGATTAAGAGACCCGCCTCTTCGATCGTGCGGTAAGGAAGCCCGGCGGCCCGGCAGAACTCCGTCCGGCCGATCTCGAACCAGACGATGTAGTGCGCGTGGTACACGATCCCCATGCGGTCCGTCTCCGCGTACCGCACGCGAACGCCCGTTTCGACGGCTCGCAGATGCGGGTCGCCGCTCAAAACTTTCCGACCAGGCGGCGCAGGACCGGATCCGGGACGAGGCCGCGAACATCGGCCCCAAGCCGCGCCACTTCCTTGACGAGCCGGCTCGAGACGTACGAGTATTCCTCCTTGGCCATCAGGAACACGGTCTCAATTCCGGGCGCCAGCCGCCGGTTCATCAGGGCCATCTGGAGCTCATACTCGTAATCGGAGACCGCGCGCAGGCCCCGCACGAGAAGGGTCGCTCCCTTCTCCCGCGCAAAATCCACCAGCAGGCCCTGGAAGGAGAGGACCGGCGTCGCGGGATCTTCGCCGACGATCTCGCGGATCATCTCGAGCCGCTCCGCGATCGAAAAGAGCGGCGTCTTCACGTCGTTTTCGAGGATCGCGACGACCACGCGATCGGCAAGGCGCCGCGCGCGGGAGAGGATGTCGAGGTGTCCGTTCGTCAGAGGATCGAACGAACCGGGATAGAGGGCCACGCGCTCGGTCATCGGTTCACTTTCTCCGTCGTCGCTGCCCGGAGCCCTTCGGCGAGCAGATTATAGGCGGCGACCGTCAGGAACAGGGCGAGCCCCGGGAAAAGCGCGATCCACCACGCGTCGTCGATGTACGCGGGCGCGACCGCGAGGATTCCTCCCC
>JBBQDF010000191.1:0-5830 GCA_038319475.1 Thermoanaerobaculia bacterium | reverse complement strand
GCCAGATGTACAGGGGAAACTGGGCCGACTTGCCGCAGGCGCCGACGAAGAGGCAGAGGCACACGAGCGTGAGATACGGCGCGTAGGCGGCGGGGTGCGCCGCGGCGGCGGGAAACACCTTGTCGAAGTCGAGTGAGCCGAACAGGCTGAACACACCGAAGATCCCGAGGATGAAGCCGAAGTCGCCGATCCGGTTGACGACGAACGCCTTCTTGCCGGCGTCGGCCGCCGCGTCCCGGTCGTAGAAGTACCCGATCAGGAGGTACGAGCAGAGCCCCACCCCTTCCCACCCGACGAACAGCAGCAGGAAGTTCGCGCCGAGCACCAGCAGGAGCATCGAGAACATGAAGAGGTTCAGATACGCGAAGTAGCGCCCGTAGCCCTCCTCGTGACCCATGTAGCCGACCGAGTACACGTGGATCAGGAACCCGACGAACGTGACGAAAGCGATCATCAGCGCGGAGAGCGAATCCAGGCGGAACGCGGCGTCGACGAACCATTCGGCGGCGGGCCCGTGGACCTGCCCGACGGCCTGATTCACCCCCAGTGGCAGCCACCGATACAGGGTCACGACGTGGGTCGCGCCTTCCGCGAGGCGGCCGATCCCCACGTCGAAGATCGCGAGAAACGCGAAGATGCTCGACAGGGCGACGGAGACCGTGCCGACGACCGTGTGCGCCGTCTTGAACGGAATCGGCGCGTGCCCGCCCGGATCATGCCCGGCAGATGCAGCGTGCGTGTGCGCCGGGTTCTCGCCATGGACGGACGCCGCCGCGGCTCCCGCGGGGGCCTCCTCGCCATGCCCGTGTGCCGCTTCGCCGGTGCTGCGGTGCGTCCGGTGCGAGATCAGGTACAGGACCCCGTTGACGAGGAACCCCGCCAGCGGAAAGAGCGGGACGAGCCAGAGCAGGTCCTTCAAGCCGTCATCCCCGCATGATGTTCGCCTCTTCGACGTTCAGCGTCTTGCGCTGGCGGAAGAGGGAGATGGTCAGAGCGAGGCCGATCGCGGCCTCGCCAGCGGCGATCGTGATCACAAATATCGAAAACACCTGACCGGTCAGGTCCGAAAGCCGGCGGGAGAATGCGATGAAGTTGATGTTCACAGCGTTCAACATCAGCTCGATCGACATGAGCACCGTCAGGAAGTTGCGGCGGACGAGAACGCCGAAGAACCCGATGGCGAACAGAAAAAACGACAGGATCAGGAAGTGGTTGATGGTGATCGTCATCAGTCCACTTTCTGGAACGAGCGTTTGCCGAGCACGACCGCGCCGATCATTGCGACGAGCAGGAATACGGACGCGACTTCGAATGGCAACAGGTAATCGCGGAACATCAGCCAGGAGACTGCCTCCGTGTTTCCGATCACGCGGCCCGAGACCGCCCGGAAGGCATCGGGGTTGCGGACGACGTCGGCGAACTTTTCCGTCCCGAGGATGTAGAGGAATGGGACCATGAAAACGGGCAGGAGCAGCAGCGCGATGTCCCACTGGTGCTGGAAGGCCGCCGTCCCCGCCGCGGTGCGCTGGTGCACCAGCATGATCACGAACAGAAACAACACCATGATTCCGCCGGCGTACACCAGGATCTGCACCGCGCCGACGAACTCCGCCTCTTCCAGGATGAACACGCAGGCGACGAGCAGGAACGACGCGAGCAGGAAGAGCGCGGAGTGGACGGGGTTGCGAGATGCGACGACCGCGGTCGCGGTGCCGAGGATGAGCACGGCGAAGCCGACGAAGAGCCAGCCCGCCGCTCCGGTCAAGAGCGCGCTGCCCGCCGCCTCCGCCGCTCCCATCAGCCCTGCTCCATCACAGTGAAGGGCTTGACGTTCGGCGCCTCCTGCCAGTCGGTCAGCTTGCGGATGTCGAGGTAGAGGGAATCGTTCCGGTCGTACGACGCCATCTCATACGTCTTGGTGGTGAGCCAGATCGACTTCGGAGTCGTCGGGCACGCCTCTTCGCACAGCTGGCAGAACATGCACCGCTTGAGGTCCACGTCGAAGCGGTCGAGCACTTTCACGCCCTTGCCCGCCTCGTTCTTCTCGCTGTGCCAGTCGATGTAGATGATGTTGATCGGGCATTCGATCGCGCAGAGCGTGCACTTGATGCAGCGCTCTTCGTCCAGCCGGAACATCCCGCGGAAGCGGTCCGAGGGGATCTTCTTCTGCTCCGGGTACTGGATCGTCACTTTCTTGCCGAACAGGTGCCGTCCCGTCACCCCGAGCCCGTCGAAGAGATCCAGGAGCGTCAGTTTGTCGAGCCACTTCTTGAGAGCCATCGGTTCCCTTTCTTTCGCGGGCTTACGCGGACTGCCGGGTGCCCGCCGGCTCGGAAGCCAGCCGGTCGCGCCGCGCAAGGGCCTGGCGGAGCTTCGCCAGAAAGAACATGAGCACGAACAGGGCGCCGAAGATCCACCCGAGACGCACGAGACCCGTGGTTCGCCCGGGGGTCGAGAGGATCGCGAGGGCGACGATCACGATGTTCACCAGCGAAAGCGGGATCATCCACTTCCAACCGAGCGCCATCAACTGGTCGAACCGGTATCGCGGAAACGTCGAGCGGAACCAGATGTAACAGAAGATGAAGAAACCGACTTTCGCGAGGAACCAGAGAAACGGCGGGACGAGGTGAAGGAACGAGAGCGCCTTCACGTGCCCGAACGGCGGCAGCCATCCGCCGAAGAAGACCGTGACGGCGACGCACGAGATGATGATCATGGCGGCGTACTCGCCCAGGAAGAAGAATGCGAACTTGACGCCCGAGTACTCGGTGTTGAAGCCGGACACGAGCTCCGACTCGGCCTCCGGGAGGTCGAACGGGTTGCGGTTCGTCTCCGCCACGCCCGATACGAAGTAGAGGAAGAACGAGAGAAGGCCCGGGAAGACGAACCAGAGGTGCGTCCGGTCCTGGCGCAGGACGATCTCGACGAGCGAGAGGGACCGCGTCATGAGCAGGACGGCCACGAGCGAAAGCCCCATCGGGACCTCGTACGACACGAGCTGCGCCGCCGACCGGAGCCCGCCCAGCATGGAGTACTTGTTGTTCGACGCCCAGCCGCCGAGGATGATCCCGTAGACCCCGATCGAGGTGATCGCCAGCAGGAACAGCAGGCCGATGTTGATGTCGGCGACCCAGAGTGGCGTCGAGAGGTGCCGCGCCAGGCGCACCGACGGTCCCATCGGGATCACGGCGAGAGCGGTCAGGGCCGGAATGACGGCCAGCACGGGAGCCAGAAAATGGACGAACTTCTCCGCGCGTGCGGGGGTCACGTCCTCTTTGGTCACGAGCTTGAGAAGGTCGGCCAGACCCTGGAGCGTCCCCTTCGGCCCGACGCGGTTGGGCCCGAGGCGCACCTGCATGAACCCCATGAGCCGCCGTTCCGCGAGCACGATGACGAACCCGACGATCGCCGGGACGACCGCGACGATGAGCACGACCTTCACGTAGGTCAGGAAGGTGGGGGTGAGGATCTTCATCCGAGGAGCTCCTGAGCCGTGAGGCGTGAGGCGTGAGGGGTGAGGCAGAATTCCAAAGCACCCGGTCCGCCTGACCCCTGACCCCTCACCCCTGACGTCCTCTTCACCTGTCCACCTCACCGAGCACGATGTCGATGGTGCCGATCAACGCGACGAGGTCGGAAATCAGATGGCCCTTTGCCATCTTCGGCAGCGCCTGCAGGTTGATGAACGACGGCGGACGGCAGTGCATCCGGTACGGACGGTTGCTGCCGTTTGAGACGCAATAAAAGCCGAGCTCGCCCTTCGGCGACTCGATCGACGCGTAGATCTCTTCGGCCGGCGGCTTGATGACGCGCGGGACCTTTCCGCGGATGTCGCCGGGCTCGAGCCGGTCGAGGCACTGTCGCAGGATCCGCACGCTCTGGCGCATTTCCTGGACACGGACGATGTAGCGGTCGTACGTGTCGCCGTTCTGCCGCGTCGGGACGGCGAAATCGAGCTCGTCGTAGCACTCGTAGGGCTGCGCGCGGCGCAGGTCCCACTCGATTCCCGACGCGCGGATCAAGGGACCCGTCAGGCCGTACTCGACGCACTCCGCGGCGGTCAGAACGCCGATGCCGATGGTGCGCTTCTTCCAGATCCGGTTGTCGGTCAATAGCTGTTCGTAGTCGTCGATGCGCGCGGGCAGGTCGTCGACGAACTCCATCAGACGCTCCACCCAGCCGGCGGTCAGGTCGAACGGGAGGCCGCCGATCCGCATGCAGTTCAGAGTCAGGCGCGCGCCGCAATACTCCTCGAAGAAGTCCAGGATCTGTTCCCGCTCCCGGAACGCGTACCAGAACGGCGTGACCGCGCCGAGGTCGATTCCGGACGTGCCGAGCCACACGAGGTGGCTCGAGAGCCGCTGCAGCTCGTCTAAGATCACCCGGATCAGCTGCGCTCGCCGCGGCACCTCGACGTCCAGGAGCTTTTCGATCGTCAGGCAGAACGCGTGGTTGTTCGTGGCGGCCGCGACGTAGTCCATCCGGTCGGTGTGCGGGATGCCCATCGGATACGTTTCGGTCTCGAAGAGCTTCTCGGTACCGCGGTGCAGGAACCCGACGTCGGGGATCGCCTCGAGAATCTTCTCGCCGTCTACCTTGAGGATGATCCGGAGAACGCCGTGCGTCGAAGGGTGCTGCGGCCCGAAGTTCAACTCCATTTCCTGGACGTCGAACAGCGTCGGAGGCTCGCCGGGCTCGGGCGGCGTGTTGCCGGAGGAGAGCGGCCGCGGCACTCCCGCCGCGGCGGCGCGCTCGGCAAAGTCCGCCGCTTCGTCGCGTTCGGCCTGGCTCAGGGTGTCGTCGCTCATGGGGAACGCCTGTTCACGACACGACCTTGCGGTTGGGATCGCTCGCCGACGGCCCGCCGCCCTCCGGCCACTCCTCCGGATAGATCGCGGCGCCGGTGTCGATCCCCTCGAGAGGGAAGTCCTTCCGAAGCGGATGGCCGTGAAATCCGTCCCAGGTCAGGATCCGGCGCAGGTCGGGATGTCCCGAGAATCGGATGCCGAACATGTCGAACACTTCCCGCTCGCACCAGTTGGCGGCGAGGAAGACCAACGCAATCGAGGGGACGTCTTCCCCTTCGGCCGCGCCGCACTTCACGCGGATGCGGTCGTTCTTGGAGAAGGAGTAGAAGTGATAAACGACGTCGAAGCGCGGCGCGCGCTCCTTCCAGTCGACCGCCGTGACGTCCACGCAGTACGCAAAGTCTTCCTGCGTTTTCAAGTGGCGGGCGACGTCGACGATCTTCTCCCGCGCGACCGTGACTGTCACCTGCCCCGCGAACTGCTTGGAGACCACGACGGCGCCGGGGACGCCGGCGGCGAGCGAGACGACCCACGGGTGGCCCGACGCCTCGGTCGCGACGAGTTTCGGCTTCGCGACTTCCCTGGCCCCGACCGTGGCCGGTGGCGCGATCTCCTCGGCCATCGCGCGGGTTACGAAGCCTTCCGGACGACTTTCATCCGGTCGATCTTCTTCTGTAGCGCCATGATTCCGTAGATGAGGGCCTCCGGGCGCGGCGGGCATCCCGGGACGTAAACGTCGACCGGAATGATGCGATCAACGCCCTGCGTGACCGCGTACGTCCGGTAGGGGCCGCCGCACGTGGCGCAGGAACCCATCGCAATCACCCATTTGGGATCGGGCATCTGGTCGTAAAGGCGCTTGACCACCGGGGCCATCTTCTCGACGACCGTGCCCGCGACGATCATCAGATCCGACTGGCGGGGCGTTCCCCGGAAAACCTCCGCGCCGAAACGCGCGAGGTCGTGCCGGGCGTCCATCGTCGCCATCATCTCGATCGCGCAGCAGGCCAGGCCGAACT
>JBBQDF010000190.1:0-5895 GCA_038319475.1 Thermoanaerobaculia bacterium | reverse complement strand
TGAACTCGACCCTCGCGCCCATGGCCGCGACCGGTACCAGGATGTCCGAGAAAAAAATCACTCCGTCCGGGCGAAAACGGCGGAACGGCTGGAGAGACACCTCGGCGGCGAGGTCCGCGTTGCGGCACAGGTCCCAGAAGGAGACCGTCCGGCGCACCTCGCGGTACTCGGGCAGGTAACGGCCGGCCTGCCGCATCATCCACACCGGAGGCCGGTCGACGGGACGGGCAAAACAGGCGTCGAGAAGCCGCCGTCCCGAAGACGGTAAGGGTGCTGGCATCAAACGGGCGAATTCTAACGCGGGGGTCCTCCGACGGAACGGGGTCCGGGCGTTACGCGGGCGCGGCCCCTGTGCCGAGAAGGTGTCGGAGAACGTACGGCAGGATTCCCCCGTGGCGGTAGTAGTCGACCTCGATCGGCGTGTCGATGCGCACGAGGAGCGGAATCCGCTTTTCCGCCCGGTCGGCGGATCGCACCGTCAGCTCGACGGTCTGGCGCGGCCGAATGCTCTCCTCGAGGCCGGTGATGTCGTAGGTTTCCGCTCCGGTGATCCCGAGGCTCTCGGCACTGGCACCTTCCGGGAACTGGCAGGGGAGAATGCCCATGAAGACCAGGTTCGAGCGATGGATCCTCTCGAAGCTCTGCGCGACGACCGCGCGGACGCCGAGGAGCCGCGTGCCCTTCGCGGCCCAGTCGCGCGAGCTTCCGGAGCCGTATTCCTGTCCGGCAAAAACCATCAGAGGAATGTGCCCGGCCTGGTAGCGGATGGCCGCTTCGTAGATGGACACCTGCTCGCCGTGCGGCTGGTAGACGGTCACCCCGCCCTCGACACCCGGCACCATGCGGTTCTTGATGCGCACGTTCGCGAACGTCCCCCGCGTCATCACGCGGTCGTTGCCGCGGCGCGACCCGTAGCTGTTGAAGTCCTGGGGCGCGACCCCTTTTTCCTGGAGATACAGACCGGCGGGGGAGGTCTTCTTGATCGCGCCTGCCGGACTGATGTGATCGGTCGTCACCGAATCGCCGAAGATCGCCAGGGCCCTCGCGTTGCGAATGTCGCACACCCCTTCGGGGACCATGCTGAAGCGGTCGAAGAACGGCGGCTCCTGGATGTACGTCGAGTGCGGGTCCCACTTGTACGTCTGGCCGCTGCTGGTCGGGATCTCGTTCCAGAGCGGATTGGCTCCGACGAAGTCGGAGTAAAGGCGCCGGTAGGTGGCGGGGTCGACGGAGCGCGCGATCGCCTCACGCACCTCTTCGAGGCTTGGCCAGATGTCGCGCAGGAAAACCCCGCGCCCGTCCCGGCCGCGCCCGAGCGGCTCCCGGGCCATGTCGATGTCGACGCGGCCCGCGAGGGCGAACGCAACGACGAGCGGCGGGCTCATCAGGAAATTTGCCTTGATGTTCTGCTGGACGCGCGCCTCGAAGTTGCGGTTGCCCGAAAGGACGCTCGCCGCGATCAGATCGTTTGCGGTGACGGACTCTTCAATCGAAGGGTCGAGCGGGCCGGAGTTGCCGATGCACGTCGTGCAGCCGTAGCCGACGAGGTGGAAGCCCAGGCGGTCGAGCGGCTCCTGGAGGCCGGTGCGCGCCAGGTACTCAGTGACCACGCGGGAGCCGGGAGCCAGCGACGCCTTGACCTTCGGCGAGACAGTCAGGCCCCGCTCGACGGCCTTCTGCGCGACGAGGCCCGCGGCGAGCATGACGCTCGGGTTGGAGGTGTTCGTGCACGAGGTGATCGCCGCGATCAACACATCGCCATGTCCGAGCGTGACGACGGCGGGAGCGAGGTGGTCTTCCGGCACGTCCTCGACCCGGTCGGGCGTCGGACGGTTGTTGACCATTTCCGTCTCGGTCCAGGGGTTCGTGTCCGTCCGCGCCGCCTTGTCTTCGAGCGGGGCGGTCGTCTGATGCTCCTGACGGCCGCCTCCCGCCATCGGCGCATCCGGTGTCGGTCCCTCGAAGCCGATCTGCACGCGGTATCTCTCGGAGAACTGCTCCGGCCGCTTCCCGTATCCGTTTTCGGTGACGGGCGCGCCGAAGAGCTCGCGAAACCGGCGTTTCAGATCGGGCAGGTCGATCCGGTCCTGCGGACGCTTGGGGCCCGAGACGCTCGGGCGCACGGCCGCGAGGTCGATCTCGAGCACCGAGCTGTATTCGCACTGCCCGGCGGCCGGCATGCCGAAGAGCTCCTGCGCCTGGAAATACGCGCGGAACGCCGCGACGTGCTCTTCCGCCCGCCCGGTCCCGAGAAGGTACCGGCACGATTCCTCGTCGACGGGGAAGTAACCCATCGTGGCGCCATACTCCGGGGCCATGTTGGCGATCGTGGCGCGGTCGGGCAGGGGGAGGGAGGCCGCCCCTTCGCCGTGGAACTCGACGAATTTGCCGACGACCTTCGCCGCGCGGAGGACCTGCGTGCAGTGCAGGGCGAGGTCGGTGGCCGTGACGCCTTCCGACAGCCGCCCCGTCATGTGGACGCCCACCACGTCCGGCGCCAGGAAATAGACGGGCTGCCCGAGCATCCCGGCCTCCGCCTCGATCCCGCCGACGCCCCACCCGACGATCCCGAGGCCGTTGATCATCGTCGTGTGCGAGTCGGTGCCCACGACGGTGTCGGGGAACCAGACTCCCTCGCGCTCGAGCACGCCGCGCGCCAGATATTCGAGGTTCACCTGGTGGCAGATGCCGATTCCCGGAGGCACGACGTCGAAGCCGTGGAACGCCTGCATGCCCCACTTTAAGAACTCGTACCGCGCGCGGTTGCGCCGGAACTCCATCTCCATGTTCCGCTGGAAAGCGTCGGGGACGGACCAGACGTCCACCTGCACGGAATGGTCGACGACCAGCGCGACGGGAACGAGAGGTTCGATCACCGAAGGGTCCCTGCCGAGCCGCTCGACGGCAGACCGCATCGCGGCGAGATCGACGAGCAAGGGAACGCCGGTGAAATCCTGCAGCAGGATGCGCGCGACCACGAACGGGACCTCGGCGACCCGTTCGGCGCAAGGCTGCCAGGCGGCGAGCGCGCGGACGTCCTGTTCCCGGATGCGTTTGCCGTCCGTTCCCCGCAGCACGGATTCGAGCACGATGCGCAGGCTGACCGGCAGGCGGGAGATGGCCCCGACGCCGGTTCTCTCCAGCGCCGGAAGCGAGTAGAACGTCCCGGTTTTTCCGAGGCCCGGAGAAAACTCCTGTCTGACTCCGAAAGGGTCGTTCGTCATCGGGTCAAGAAAAGAACCCTCCTCCAGGCGGTTTCAGCCGGAAGCGCAGTCTATGAAGCCCTCCGGAACAGGTCAAGGGAAAGCCGCCCGCGCCGTCTTTGGGGAATCTTCCGCGGCGCGGGTGGCATAGTTGGGTGGTGTGCTCGTATCTAATCGAAGCCGATTCTTTGATGGACGCCGAGCCGCGGTTGCGGCACGCAACAAAGGGAGAACGCATGATGAAGAGGATCGCGACCCTGGCCGCCGCGGCCGTGCTCACCGCCTCGGCCGCCCTCGCCGCGCCCGAGACCTTTCAGTTCGACAAGGGGCACTCGCTCGTTGGATTTCGAATCCGGCACTTCGTCTCGAAGGTCGAGGGGCGTTTCCGGGAATTCGACGGGACGGCGTTTCTCGACCGCCAGAACCCGGCCGCCTCCCGGGTCGACCTGACCGTACAGGCCGCGTCGATCGATACCGGTAATGAGAACCGCGACAAACACCTGAAGTCGGCCGAGTTTTTCGATGTGGAGAGGTTTCCGACGATCACGTTCAAGAGCACGAAGGTCACCGCGAAAGGAAAAGACTCCTACGAGGTCACCGGGGATTTCACGATGCACGGCGTCACGAAGACGGTGACCATCCCGGTCCGGCACGGCGGGTTCTTAAAGGCGGGCAAGGTCGAGAAGGCGGGCTTCGAAGTCGCTTCGTTCACGATCGACCGTAAGGACTACGGCATCACCTGGAACCGGTCCGTCGACGCCGGCGCCGTGATGCTCGGCGACGACGTCGAGATCAACATTCAGGTCGAGGCGAACAAGCCCCTCGAAGAGGTGAAGCCAGCAAGCCCCCCCGCGGCGAAGTCGGGCCGCTGAAAACGGAGCAGCCGGCGCCCTTCGTTCGGGGGCGCCGTCTCGTCTGATCGGACCGCCGAAAGGGACTCCATCCGGTAGACTCGGCCCGCCGATGGAATGGCACGCGCTAGGCTGGCTCGCCGTCGCCCTCTACGTGGGGGCGGAGGCGCTTTCTGTCCTGTCCCTCTTGAAGCCCGGCCGGACATCGTCGGGCGCCGTTTTCCGGACTTCCCTCTCGCTCGTTCTCCTGGGTGCGGGACTCGCCCTGCACTTCGCGGATCTCGAGATCACCGCGAGAATGCTCCACTCGGTGCCCTACCGCAGTTTCGGGGGCTCCCTTTCGCTCTTCGGGTGGATGCTCGGGGTGTCTTACCTGGCACTCCTCTTCCGGCATCGGGAGCGCGCGATCGGACCCTTCCTGATCCCGTTCGTCATCCTCTTCTCGGCGGCCGGCCTGCTCCTTCCCGTGCACGCCGCGGCGCCCGACAACGAGATGCGCGGCCCCCTCTTCGCCCTGCACGTCACGCTCGGCATCCTCGGGTACGCGGCGTTCACCTTCTCTTTCGTGCTCTCGATCCTCTACCTCATCCAGAACCGGCAGATCCGCCGGGGCCGCACGGGCGTCCTGTTCGCCAGGCTGCCGCCGCTCGAGGTGATCGGGCGGATGAACCGCACGAGCGTCTCGATCGGACTCTGCGTGCTTGCCGCCTCGGTCCTCTTCGGGCTGCTGTGGGCCAACCGCGTCTGGGCGACGGTCGGCGACCCCAAGATCGAGTGGGCCATCGCGACGCTCGCGCTCTACGGGTTTCTGCTCTGGATGGAGCGCCGCGGCTGGAAAGGGCCGCGGGTCGCGATCCTCTCGATTCTCGGATACGGCCTCGTCCTCTTTTCCTACACGATCGTGAACATGTACTTCTCCCGGTCGCACGGATTCAAGTGACCCCGACGGCCGACGCGCGTCTGCTCCTCCTCGGCTGGGACTTCCGCCGGGCGGAGAGCTCGGTGCGAGAGCGGATCGCCCTGTCCGCGGACGAAGTGGGCGAGGCGCTCCGCTCCCTTCTCGGAAAGGGCATTGTCTCGGAGGGCGTGATCGTGTCGACGTGCCACCGCAGCGAGATCTACGGGCTCTTCGGAGAAGGAGCGGACGCGGGCGATCTCGTCACCCGCTACGTTTCGGAATGGCGCGGCCTCGAGCCCGCGGCTCTGGCGCGCGCCGGGTTTCGCCGCGAAGGCGCAGACGCGGCGCGGCATCTCTTCCGCGTCGCTTCGGGCCTTGATTCGATGGCGCTCGGGGAAAGCGAGGTGCTGGGTCAGGTCCGCCACGCCCTGCGCATCGCTCGCGAGTCGGGCGCCACGCGCGCCGTGCTCCACCGCCTGTTCGAGTCCGCGGTCGCCGCGGGAAAGCGCGTCCGCTCCGAAACGGAGATCGCCCGCCATCCGCTTTCCGTCGTATCGATCGGGTTCGAGCTCGCCATGAAAGTCTTCGGCGACCTCTCGCGACGCGCCGTGCTCGTCCTCGGCGCCGGGGACACCGGCAGCCTCTTCGCCCGGCAGGCGCTCGACGCGGGGGTCCGCGACCTGCGGATCGCCAACCGCACTCGCGGCCGCGCCGAGACTCTCGCCGCCCGGGTCTCCGGACTCGTAGTGCCCTGGGAGGAAGTGGCCCGGGAGCTCGCGGCGGCCGACGTGGTCGTCGGCACGACTGCGAGCCCGCGGCCCGTCGTCCGCCGGGACGACGTCGAAAACGCGATGCGGCAGCGCCGCGGGCGGCCGATGTTCTTCCTCGACCTCGCGGTGCCGGCCGACGTCGAACCCTCCGTGCGCGACGTGTACAACACGTT
>JBBQDF010000189.1:0-5907 GCA_038319475.1 Thermoanaerobaculia bacterium | reverse complement strand
GCGCGTCGGAATTCAAAAAGAGCAGATACGGCCCCGTCGTCGCGCCCGCTCCCAGGTTGCACGCGGCGCCGTAGCCGGCGTTCACGGGAGATTCCACAACGCGGGCCGACGGAACTTCCCGCGAGAGAAGCTCCCGGATCGCGTCCCGCGAGTCGTTGTCCACGACGATGACCTGCGCGCCGGGAGACGTCTCTGCCACCGCGCTCGCCGCGGAAACCGTCTCCCGCGGAGTCTGATAGTGCACGATGACGGCGGCGACGTCGGAGCCTTCGGACGTCATCACACCGGACGCGGGGGGCCGGACGGAGTCTTCGGTCCAGCGCGCCTTTCTCTCTGTCCTGACGCGGGTTGCGCGTGTTTTCCCGTGGTATAAAACCGAGGGTGACCGGGCCGCTTCTTTCGATCGTCATGCCCACCCGGGACCGGTGCGGGATCCTCGAAAAGACGCTCAGGCGGATCGACCGTCTGGATGAGCTCCGGCCGGCGGAGCTCGAGGTCCTCGTGGTCGATGA
The DNA here is from genome assembly GCA_038319475.1 of Thermoanaerobaculia bacterium. Lineage (GTDB taxonomy): Bacteria > Acidobacteriota > Thermoanaerobaculia > UBA5066 > Gp7-AA6 > JALYUA01. The sequence goes on along the minus strand of JBBQDF010000189.1, from coordinate 5,395 downwards.
CGGGAGCGGCGACGGCACCGCGGCCTTTCTCTCCGGCGCGCGCTTCGGGTTCTCCCTCCGCGTCCTCCATTCCGAAGGGCGCGGCCCGGCCGCCGCACGCAACCGGGGCATCGAAGCGGCGGCGGGATCGAGGATCCTTCTCCTCGGCGACGACACGCCTCCGCGGGCGGGGACTTTGCGCGAGCATGCGGGGCCTCCGGCGCAAGACGTGGGGATCCAGGGGCTGATCGAGTGGGATCCCGACATCCCGCTTTCGGACGTGATGAGCTTTCTCGCTCCCGAGGGACCCCAATTTTACTTCAGAGGTCTGGAGGCGGGCCGGCCCGTCCCCTGGACCGCGGTGCTGGCTTCGAACCTCTCGGCGCCGGCCGCATGGTTTCAAGAAGACCCGTTCGACGAAGGATTTCGCGACGCGGCCCTGGAGGACACGGAGCTCGCGTTCCGGTGGAATCGAAAGAAGCGGCGCGTCCTCTATTCTTCGAGCGCGGTGTGCTGGCACACGCACGTCTACGAGACACTCGACCCGTTTCTGGCGCGCCAGCGGCGGGCTGGGCGGGCCGCCCGGTACGCGGTCCGGCGCCACCCGGCGCTGTTCCTTCCCGTCGTCGCGCAGCCGCTGGCCGTCGGCGCGGTGTTCGCGCTCCGGCACGCGGCGCTGAAGATGTCCGGCCGGGCGCCCGACCGCTCCTCCTGGGACCTCCGGGTCCGGTGGGCGTTTCTGCAGGGGCTCCTTTCCCGCGCCTCCGGCGAAGTGCCCTCCCCCGAGGCTCCCGGCCCCGCCGGCGGCGCCGTTTCTCGCCTGCCCGTGCGCGGGGAGCACCGGCTGTGAGCGCCCGCGCGATTCCCGTGGCGGGGCATCGGACGGACTCGGCGCGGCGGCTCTTTCTCCTGTGGCAACTCTCTGTCCGGGAGTTCATCGGCCCGTACAAGGGAACCTTTCTCGGCGCCGCGTGGACGATCTTCTACCCCTTCCTCCTGCTGTTCGTGTACGCGTTCGTGTTCTCCGCCGTCTTCAAGATGCGGTGGGGCATCGGCAGCGAACAGGGGTTCGGCTCGTACGCCCTCATTCTGTTCTGCGGCTTCATTCCGTACACGTTTTTCAACATGGCGGTGCAGCGATCGAGCAACATCATACTGTCCAACGTCTCGCTGGTCTCGAAGGTCGTGTTCCCCCTGGAGCTTCTGCCGGCGAGCGTCATCCTCGCCGCCCTCTACAACGCGTTGATCTCGACGGCGATCGTGCTCGTCGCCCGCACGGTTCTTCTTCACGGCTTTTACTTCGACCTGCTCGCGTTTTTTCCCGCTCTCGCAAGCCTGATTCTGCTGACGGCCGGGATCTGCTATTTCGTCGCGTCGTTCAGCGTCTTCGTTCGAGACTTCGCGAGCGTGATCACCATCCTTCTTCAGGTCCTTTTTTTCATGACGCCGATCACCTACCCGGAGGAGGCGGTGCCGGCCCGGTACCGGTTCCTCCTCTCGTTCAATCCGCTGACTCCCATCGTTCGAGAGTGGAGACGCGCGCTTCTGACGGGGCTGACCCCGCGGCTCTCCTCGGTCCTCTTCTCGGTCGGCACTTCGGCGGCCGTCTGCTTTCTGGGCGTCGCCTGGTTCGTGAAAACGCGCCGGGCGTTCGTGGAAGTTCTCTAAGAAGCCATGTCAGGGCCGGCGGAGACGGCGACTGTCATCCGAGCGACGGACCTCGGGATGCGATACCGCATCTACGGCGCGCCCATCGACCGCCTGAAACAGATCGTCATGCGCTCGCGGCGCACCTACTATCGCGAGCACTGGGCGCTGCGCGACGTCTCGTTCCAGGTGGAGCGCGGCACGACGTTCGGAATCGTCGGTCCGAACGGGTGCGGAAAAAGCACCCTGCTCAAGATCGTCGCGGGTCTCCTCACGCCCACGACGGGCGCCGTCACGAGGATCGGCCGGGTCGCCGCCCTTCTGGAGCTCGGGGCCGGGTTCAACCCGGAGTATTCGGGAAGGGACAACGTCTTCTTAAACGGCGCGATCATGGGGCTGACCCGGGGCGAGATTCGACGGCTGTATCCGGAGATCGTCGAGTTCAGCCAGCTCGAGGATTACATGGAGCAGCCCGTCAAAACGTACTCGAGCGGGATGTTCGTCCGGCTCGCTTTTTCGATCGTCGCGCACCTCGAACCCGAGGTCCTGATCATCGACGAGGCGCTCTCTGTCGGAGACGCGGTCTTCCAGCACCGATGCATTCGAAAACTGCACGAGCTCCAGCACGCCGGCGCAACGATCCTTTTCGTCACGCACGACATGCACGCGGTCACCTCGATGTGCAACAGGGCTTTGTGGCTCGACAGGGGGCGCGTCCGCCTGATCGGCTCCCCGGATGAAATCGTGAAGCATTACCTGGCCTGGGCCTACTCGCAGCAGGATCGAGAGCTCAAGATCGAAAAAGCCGTCTCGACCGGTCCGACGAGCCTCCGTTACGGAAACGGCAAGGCGACCCTGATGGAGACGGAGCTTTTCGATGCTGCCGGCGAGTCGACGCGCATCGCCCATGCCGGGCGGCCCTATGCCGTGCGGCTGCGGGCCATCTGCAATGCGGAAATCGCGGCGCCGATCCTGGGGTTCCAGCTTCGAGACCACTACGGCCGGGAGATTTTCTCGATGAACACCCTCCAGGGCGCCGAGCCGCTCGGCGCGGCGCGTCCAGGAGAGACCCTCGTCGCGGACTTCCGGTTCGCGTGGCCCGAGATCGCGGAGGAGGTCTACAGCCTCTCCCCCGCCGTCGCCGAGGGAACCCAGGAGACGCACCAGGTGCTGGACTGGATCGACAGCGGTCTCCTCGTCCAGGCGGTCCCGCGCAGCCGGGTTCTCGGGATTTTCCGCGTCGGCGGCGTCGAGATCGACACCCGGTCGGAAAAGACGGAAAGCCCGCTGGTCGAGGCGCCATGAGCGAGCGGTTCACACCGGGATCGGCCGACATCCACAGCGGCTACGAGCACTGGCATCGCTATCTGTGGGTGCGGCGCTGGGCCGCGGACCGCACGGTTCTGGATCTGGCGTGCGGCTCGGGCTACGGAAGCTGGATCCTCGCGCAGGTCGCGAAAGAGGTGCGCGGCGTCGATTGCGAACAGGCCGCCATCGAAGGGGCGCGCCTTCGTTTTCGGCGCGAGAATCTCGTCTATGAAGTCGGCGACGCGGAGACTTACGCGGGACCGGCCGTCGACCTCGTGGTTTCGTTCGAGACGATCGAGCACCTCTCGGACGCGAAACGATTTCTTTCCGTGATCCGCCGCCAGATGCGCCCCGACGGGCTCGCGCTCATTTCGACACCCAATCGCAAGACTTACTCTGAGGAGACCGGCTACTGCAATCCCTTTCACGTGCGGGAGTACTCGATCTCGGAGTTCCTGTCGATGGTCCGGGAGGAGTTTCCCTCGGTGGTGGCGTACGGTCAGAGACTGATCACCGCGTCCCTCATCGGGCCACTCGCCGGCGAGCGTTTTGAACCGGGAATCGTCGAGCTCGCGCCGGTCGCCTTCGAAGAAGATGGCGAGATCCGCAACGCTTCCGCGGAGGCGCCCGAACCGGTCTACCAGCTGGTCGAGGTGGCCCTGAATCCCCGTCCACTCCCCGAGCGGCCCGGGTCGGTTCTTCTCGATCAGAATGCTCTGCTCTGGAATTCCATGACGGCACGCGCCAACCAGTACGATGCCCTGTCGCAGGAGCTGCAGCGACAGATCGAGGGAGCGATCGCCACCGGAAGCCGGCTGGCCACGCTCGAAGGGCGCCTGGAGGGTCTCGGGGAGCACCAGCTTCCCGCGGTGACGACCGAGCTCCAGCGCCGGGTCGAGGAGGCCGGGTCTCTCAGAGCGGAAATCGGCGCTGTCGAGGCGCTCCAGAGGAGCTCGGAAGGCGCCATCGCGGAAATGTCGACCGAGCTTCAGAGGCAGATCGAAGCGCGGCTGGCCGCGGAAGCGCGCGTCGAGGGAAGACTGGGGGCGGAAAGTGCATCTCGCGCCCGGCTTTCCGCCACCTTAGAAGAGCTCGATCGGCGTCTTCAGGTGCTGGAAAACGCCACGGCGCCGCGCCCGGCGGTAGATTTTTCGACACCGTCTTCGGACAAACGAGCCGAGCGGCTCGTGCACGCGTTGCAGGACATGGTGGAAGACGTGGCCGCGGACAACCGGGACCTGCATCGACAGATCGACGCCCTCGTCTCCTCGCTTTCGGATCGCGGGCACCGGGCGCAACCGCCGCGGCGTGATCGTCCCGCCCGGAGCGTCCGCGACCTCGCGATGGCCGCAGGCAGGCGGCTCCCATTCCCCGCGCGCGCTCTCGTCAAGCGCGGCCTGAAGACCCTGCGCGGTCTCCGCTCTTCCGCCTCTCGCAACGCGGCCCGTCGGACGCGGCCGCCGGCCGCGCCGGAAGGAACCATCCAGCTGGTGGCCGTCGAAGGAGAGGCGCTGCCGAGCCCCGTCCTCACGATCGTGGTGCGCCAGGAAGACATCTCCGCAAAAGACCGATCCGCTCGCCAGACATTTCTGGACCGCGAGTGGGTGATCTGGGACCGGCAGGCGGGCCGGGCGCGAGTCGAAACCGACCAGGGAACCGTGTTGAGAGAAGGCGCCGCCGGGAACTCCGCGGAGCTGCGAGCTCTCGCATCCGGCGCTTTTCTCCTCACGCTGGAGGAGAGCGGTGGCGAGGTTCCCGAGCAGGTGTGGGAAGTCGCAGCGTGGGTCCTGGCGTCCGAGCATCTGGGCTTCGTGAGGACACCCGCGTTTGGCACCGGCGACGAGGGACGTCCTCCCTTTCTCATGGCGCGCCGGGAGCTCTGGGACGCCGACGAGGGACTCGACCCGGACGCGCTGCGGCGATGGATTGCGAACCATCCCGTGGCCGGAAAGGAGATCACCGGCACGTTCACCGGCTGGCCGCTCGAACCCGCGCTCGGGTTGCCGCGCCTGCCCGACGCCCTGCGCGCCGCCGGGCCCTACCGGGTGGACGCGTCGGCCGGGAGGGTCCTCGAGCACCCCATCGCGCCTGTCGATCGGGTGCTTTCGAAGTCGAGGTCTCCCTCTGTCCGGCCGTCGCTGCTTCTGTTTCTTCCCGACTCGCCGGGAGTGCTTTTCTCCGAGCAGCTGCGCCTGCTGGTGCCTGAGATCGAGGAACGGCTGCGCCTGATCGTCGTCTCGTGCTCGCCATACGAGGTGCCGCCCTCAGACGCGCTCGAAAACTGCCGCGCAGCGACCCCTCACGTTTACTCCCTCGGCGACGCTCTGCCGGTCCAGCTTTTCTTTGGAGCCATTTCTCACATCATCAGGAGTTACGGAGTGACGGCGCTCTTCCAGGCCGGCCCTTCCGAGTGGGCGCGTTCGGCGATGTTCCACCTCACAGAGCAGTTTCCCGCGGTGCG
>JBBQDF010000188.1:0-5933 GCA_038319475.1 Thermoanaerobaculia bacterium | reverse complement strand
GCCACGGCCCGGCCGATGCTCCTGGGGATCACGAAGGCCTCCCTCTCGACGGACTCGTTCATCTCCGCGGCTTCGTTCCAGGAGACCACGCGGGTCCTGACCGAGGCGTCCATCTCCGGCAAGGTCGACAGCCTGCGGGGCCTGAAGGAGAACGTCATCGTCGGCCGCCTGATCCCGGCCGGCACGGGCATGGAGTACTACCGCAACGTCGTGCTCGAGCGCGAGGAAATCCCCCAGGTCGAGGAGCCGGCGCTCGAGGACTTCCTGACCGATCCGGCCGAGGAGCTGGCGCTGGCCGAGGCGGACGCCGAGGTCGACGCGAGCGACGAAGAGTAAGACGGGGTTTCCGCGTCTCTTTCCGGGCCCGGCGACGGGCCCCGTTTCTTTTGTTACCCCGCCTCGCGGGTGGGCCGGCCGACCGGCGCGCGGGAGGGGAGCCGATCCGGGGCGCGGTCCTTCCGGCTCTGCGCCGGGGGACCCAGAAAGACGGGCTGGCTCAGCCGATCGTTGAAGCGAAGCGCCGCCTCGCGAACCGCCTCCAGCCAACCGCGCGGTTTCGGGGGAGTGCTCGGGGTGGTCATGTCCTTTGCCTCCTGGAGAAACACGCGCAGACCCCCGAAAGTTGGATCACGCCGGCGCCGTCAAAACGGGCCTCTCCGAAACGCGATCTCCTCTGCGCCCTTAAGGTGCGGGAGACCACGGCTGAATGCGCGATTCGCGGAGCGCCTCCGGTCGCCCTGAGGCAGTCCGGATCCCCCGGTAACTTTTTACCGTCCAGTCAAATAGCCCCGGCCCGCCGGTTCGATAGTCGGATATACTCCCGGATCCTCGTCCGATAGGTCGCGAGTTCTGGAGGGGATCGCGCGGCCTGGAGCGGGGAAGTCGTGCAGCGGCAGGGATTTCCCTTGACAGGTGTCCCGGTGGCGCGTACGATTCGCGGGTTTTTCCTCAGGACTGGGCGATTCGGTGGGACTGTCTCGCCCGGTCCTCAGTACAAGGGTTACGGTCGATCTCGGGTCCTTCCACGGCTCCGGGGGACACGGGGAGACTTCAGGAGAGTCGATGCCGACAATTTCTCAACTCGTCCGGAAGGGTCGCGAGCGGCTCGCGGTGAAGACCGCGTCCCCCGCGCTCCAGCGCTCGCCGCAGAAGCGCGGAGTCTGCACACGCGTGTACACGACGACGCCCAAGAAGCCGAACTCGGCTCTCCGGAAGGTCGCGCGCGTCCGGCTCACCAACGGAATCGAAGTCACGACTTACATCCCGGGCGTCGGGCACAACCTGCAGGAGCACTCGATCGTCATGATCCGCGGCGGGCGCGTCAAGGACCTGCCGGGAGTCCGCTACCACGTGATCCGCGGAACGCTCGATGCGGTGGGAGTCGCCAACCGCAAGCAGGGTCGTTCCAAGTACGGCGCCAAGCGCCCCAAGGCCTAAGACCATGCCGAGACGCCGAGTCGTTGCCAAGCGCGAGATCCTGCCGGATCCCCTCTACAACTCCCAGCTCGTCACGAAGTTCATCAACTCCGTGATGACCCAGGGCAAGAAGTCGACGGCCGAGGGCATCCTCTACGGAGCCCTGAACAAGGTCGCCGAGAAGACCCAGGACGACCCGATGAAGGCCTTCAAGAAGGCGATCGAGAACGTCAAGCCGGCCCTCGAGGTCAAGTCCCGGCGCGTCGGCGGCTCGACCTACCAGGTGCCGGTCGAGGTGCGGCCCAACCGCCGGACGTCGCTGGCGATCCGCTGGATCATCGAGTACGCCAGCCAGCGCGGCGAGAAGACGATGCGCGAGAAGCTCGCGGCCGAGTTCCTCGACGCCTCGAACCTGCGCGGCGGCGCCGTGAAGAAGAAGGACGACACGCACAAGATGGCCGAGGCCAACAAGGCCTTCGCCCACTACCGCTGGTAACCCGAAACCCGTAACTCCGAACTCGAGACCTCAAACCGATACAGCCATGCCGCGCACACATCCTCTCCAGACCATCCGCAACATCGGCATCATGGCGCACATCGACGCCGGCAAGACGACGACCACCGAGCGGATCCTTTTCTACACCGGCGTCAACTACAAGATCGGCGAGGTCCACGAGGGCACCGCGACCATGGACTGGATGGTCCAGGAGCAGGAGCGCGGGATCACGATCACGTCCGCCGCGACGACGTGCTTCTGGGGCGACTACCGGATCAACATCATCGACACGCCCGGCCACGTCGACTTCACGGCGGAGGTCGAGCGGTCGCTGCGCGTGCTCGACGGGGCGGTCGCGGTCTTCGACGCCGTCGCCGGTGTCGAGCCGCAGTCCGAGACGGTGTGGCGCCAGGCCAACCGCTACGGGGTTCCCCGCATCGCGTTCGTCAACAAGATGGACCGCGTCGGGGCGAACTTCCCGCGCTGCGTCGAGATGATGAAGACGAAGTTGAACGCCAAGCCCGCCCCGATCCAGATCCCCTGGGGGACCGAGGCGGACCACCGCGGGGTCATCGACCTCGTGAACATGAAAGCCATCGAGTTCCACGACGACGAGATGGGCTCCAAGTTCGACACGCTGGAGATCCCTGCGGACATGAAGGACGAGGCGGACAAGTACCGGGAGATGCTCATCGAGGCCGTGGCGGAGTCCGACGACTCGCTTCTCGAGCGCTATCTCCACGGCGGCAAGGTCGAAGCCGAAGAGATCAAGGCCGCCCTGCGGCGGGCCACGATCGCCGGCCACGTGCAGCCGGTCGTCTGCGGCTCGGCTTTCAAGAACAAGGGCGTCCAGCAGCTGCTGGACGCGGTCGTGGACTATCTGCCCTCGCCCCTCGACATTCCGCCGATCAAGGGCCACGACGACGTCGGGGCCGAGCTCGAGCGGCCGCCGGCGGACGACGCCCCCTTCGCGGCGCTGGTCTTCAAGATCATGACGGACCCGTTCGTCGGGCAGCTCGCCTTCTTCCGGGTCTACTCGGGCCACATGGACGCGGGCACCGGGGTGTTCAACTCGACCAAGGACACCAACGAGCGCGTGGGCCGCATCCTCAAGATGCACGCCAACAAGCGCGAAGAGATCAAGGAAGTCTGGGCCGGCGACATCGCCGCGGCCGTGGGACTGAAGAACGTCTCGACGGGCGACACGATCTGCGACCGCGACCAGCCGGTCATCCTCGAGGCCATGAACTTCCCCGAGCCGGTCATCGCCGTCGCCATCGAGCCGAAGACCAAGGCCGACCAGGAAAAGATGGGCATGGCCCTCGGCAAGCTGATGCAGGAAGACCCGACCTTCAAGGTGCACACCGACAAGGAGACGGGGCAGACGATCATCCGCGGCATGGGCGAGCTCCACCTCGAGATCATCACGGACCGCATGGTCCGCGAGTTCAACGTCGGCGCCAACATCGGCAAGCCCCAGGTCGCCTACCGCGAGGCGATCACGAAGGAGTCGCAGGGACACGGCCGGTTCATCCGCCAGTCGGGCGGACGCGGTCAGTACGGCGAGTGCAAGATCCGCATCAAGCCGGCCGAGGAAGGCCACGAGTTCGTCTTCGACAACCAGACGTTCGGCGGCTCGATCCCGAAGGAGTTCATCAAGCCGATCGAGCAGGGGATCAAGGAAGCCCTGGAGACGGGCGTCCTCGCCGGTTATCCCACCACGGGCGTCCACGTCGAGCTCTACGACGGTTCGTACCACGACGTCGACTCTTCGGAGATGGCCTTCAAGATCGCCGGCTCGATGGCGTACCAGGACGCGGCCAAGAAGGCCCGCCCGATCATCAAAGAGCCCATCATGGACGTCGAGGTCACGGTGCCCGAGGACTACATGGGCGACGTCATCGGCGACCTGTCCTCTCGCCGCGGCCACATCAAGCACATGGAGCCGCGCGGCGGGATCCAGGTGATCACCGCCCGCGTCCCGCTCTCGGAGATGTTCGGCTACTCCACGAACCTGCGGTCGATGACCCAGGGCCGGGGCAACTACTCGATGCAGTTCGCCGCCTACGACGAGGTTCCCAAGTCCGTCAGCGAAGAGATCATCGCCAAGGTCGGCAGCAAGTAAGAGGGGAAAATGGGTAAAGAGAAGTTCGATCGCAGCAAGCCTCACGTCAACATTGGGACGATAGGGCACGTGGATCACGGGAAGACGACGTTGACGGCGGCGATTACGTTGATTTTGTCGAAGAAGGGTCTGGCGACGGCGAAGGCGTACGACCAGATCGACAACGCGCCGGAGGAGAAGGCGCGTGGGATCACGATCAACACGGCGCACGTGGAGTATTCGACGGACAAGCGGCACTACGCGCACGTGGATTGCCCGGGTCACGCGGACTACGTGAAGAACATGATCACGGGAGCGGCGCAGATGGACGGGGCGATTCTGGTGGTGTCGGCGGCGGACGGGCCGATGCCGCAGACGCGGGAGCACATTCTTTTGGCGCGTCAGGTGGGTGTGCCGTTTGTGGTGGTGTTTTTGAACAAGACGGACATGGTGGACGATCCGGAGCTCTTGGAGTTGGTGGAGCTGGAGGTTCGGGAGCTTTTGACGTCGTACGGGTTTCCGGGGGAGAAGACGCCGATCGTGAAGGGGTCGGCGTTGAAGGCGGGGGCTGCGGATCCGAGTTCGGACGATGCCAAGTGCATCATGGAGTTGATGGACGCGGTGGACGCGTACATTCCGGTGCCGGAGCGGGCGGTGGACAAGGATTTTCTGATGCCGATCGAGGATGTGTTCTCGATTTCGGGTCGTGGGACGGTGGTGACGGGCCGAGTGGAGCGGGGGATCATCAAGGTTGGGGAGGAAGTGGAGATCGTGGGGATTCGTCCGACGCAGAAGAAGGTCGTGACGGGAGTGGAGATGTTCCGCAAGCTGCTCGACCAGGGGCAGGCGGGGGACAACGTGGGGCTGTTGCTGCGGGGGACGGAGCGGAAAGACGTGGAGCGGGGGCAGGTGTGCGCCAAGCCCGGCTCGATCAAGCCGCATTTGAAGTTCACGGCGCAGGCCTACATTTTGACGAAGGAAGAGGGTGGTCGGCACACGCCGTTTTTCAACGGGTACCGGCCGCAGTTTTTCTTCCGGACCACGGACGTGACGGGAACGGCGCAGCTGCCGCAGGGTGTGGAGATGGTGATGCCGGGGGACAACGTGAACCTGGAGGTCAACCTGATCACGCCGATCGCGATGGAGAAGGGCCTGCGGTTCGCCATCCGCGAGGGCGGCCGCACCGTCGGCGCCGGAACCATCGTCGAGATTTTGGAGTAATTGTGAATCGAGTCGGGGTATTTTGCGGAAGTTCGGACCGTCGCAGGATTTCCATCCACGCCATGGGATGGTCTGCAGCGGTCGCTTACTCCCGTCCGGCCGCGTCGAGCGGCCGCTAAGGAAGTCGCCATGCAGGAAAACATCAGTCTCGCGTGCTCGATCTGCAAGCGCCGGAACTACACGACGACCAAGAACAAGAAGACCAACACGGAGAAGCTGGAGCTGTCCAAATACTGCCGATTCTGCCGCAAGCACACGGGCCACAAAGAAGGGAAAGTCTGAGCGTCGCGATCCCACTTAGGGGTGTAGCTCTAATTGGTAGAGCGGCGGTCTCCAAAACCGTAGGTTGGGGGTTCGAATCCCTCCACCCCTGCCATTGAGCCGAGTGAAACGCCGGGAACCTGGAACCAGGAGCCGAGAGAACCGATGTTGCCACTAAAGCAGGGGTGGCCCACGTTGCGGGTCTTCTTCCGCGACGTCTGGGTGGAAATGACGAAGGTCAGCTGGCCGGGACGGCCGGAGGTCGTCGGGACGACGATCGTCGTGATCGTCGCCTGCTTCGTCTTCGGCTTCTACCTCTTTCTCGTCGACAGCGGCCTCTCCTGGCTTGTCGACAAGGTCTTCAAGGCCACGGGAGTCGTCACGACATGATCACCGAGACGCACACCAAGAACTGGTACATCGTCCACACCTACT
>JBBQDF010000187.1:0-5998 GCA_038319475.1 Thermoanaerobaculia bacterium | reverse complement strand
TCCTCGGCGATCTCGGGCCAGAGAAAGCGGAAGTCAGCCGTGATCGTCTGCCCGGCGCGGGCGGGGCGCTGCCGCTCTTTCGCCTGGAGCGTGTTGATCGAGAAGATCTCGCGTCCGTAGTGGTCGCGGATCTGAAATCCGAGGATCGGGTCCTCGACGGCGTCGCGGCACGTCGCCTGGAGGCGGATGCAGTAGATCTTTCCGGCGTGAGCGATGCGGGTCGCCTCACCGCTCGCGTCGTAGAGCTGCGAGTCGAGGAGCGTCGCCTTCCCGTTGCCGTAGCGGAGCGCCGCGGGCCCCGTCGAGACCGTGCTCTCCATCTTGAGCTCGCGGTCCTGCTGGGAGTACGCCCAGGCGAGGTAGTGCTTCACGACCTGGTCGGGCGCTCCGATCAGGCGGACCCGGCCGCGGTCGAGCCACAGCGCCCTGTTGCACATCGAGGCGACGGAGTTCATGTCGTGAGTGACGAACAGAATCGTCGCGCCCCGGTGCTGCAGCTCGTGGAGCTTCCGGATGCAGCGGTGCTGAAACACCGCGTCGCCGACGGCGAGGGCTTCATCGATGATGAGCACCTCGGGCTCGAGGTGCGCGGCGATCGAGAACGCGAGCCGGACGAACATGCCGCTCGAGTACGTCTTGACCGGCTGGTCCATGTATTCCTCGAGCTGGCTGAACTCGACGATCTCCGGGTACAGCCGCCGGATCTCGCCGCGCGTCAAGCCGAGGATCGCACCGTTCAAGAAGACGTTGTCCTTGCCCGAATACTCCGGGTTGAACCCGGCGCCGAGCTCGAGGAGCGCCGCGACGCGTCCGACACGTGACACGCGGCCCGTCGTCGGAGTCAGGAGCCCGGCGACGATCTTCAGCAGGGTGCTCTTCCCGCACCCGTTCGGTCCGATAATGCCAAACGTCGTGCCTCGTTCGACGTGGAACGAGATGTCCCGCAGCGCCCAGTGCTCCCGGTAATACGTGCGCCTCGACCGCACGATGATCTGCTTGAGCCGGTCGATCGGCGCCCGGTAGATCCTGTACCTCATGCCGAGATCGGTGACCTCGATCACCTTCGAGGCGCCCGCCACCGATCCCACTAAGAACCCTCCTCAACCGCCGCCGGCATGTTCAGAGAACTTCGACGAACGCCCGGCGCGTTTTCACGAACCACGCAACGCCCACGAGGCAGGCGAGCGCGGAGGTCGCCAGCGAAAAGAGGACGGAGGAAAACCGGGGCGTCAGGCCCGTCAGAAGGGCGCGGCGCCACTCCCGGACGATCGGGGTGAGCGGGTTGAACGAGAGGATGAAGCGGTACTTCGCGGGGACCGCCTCTTCCGGATAGGTGATCGGGGTCATGAAGAAGAGGATCTGCAGGAGGATGTTGATGACGCTCGCGAAGTCGCGCACGAAGACGCTGAAGGACGCGACGAAATAGCAGATCCCGGTGGTCAGGAGGACCAGGCTCAGGAGGGTCGGGAAAAACGCTATGACGTCGAAGTAGAAGGCTCTCAAGAGCAGGGTCCGCGCGACGAGGACCACCGCCGTCGAGATCATCGCGTTGTAGAACGCGGCGAGGATCACGCTCGCGGGAAGCAGCTCGAGAGGGAATACGACCTTCGAGACGAGGGAGACGTTCGACAGGATGATGTTCGTCGACCGCTGCACGGCCATGTTGAGAAACGTGTAAGGAATGAAGCCGCAAAAGAGGATCAGGGCATAGGACCCGAAGCCCTGCTCCGTTCCGATGCCCCAGCGCATCTTGAAAACCGCAGAGAAGATGAACGCGTACACGAAGAGGAGCAGGAACGGGTAGAAGATCGTCCATGCCGCGCCGAGAAAGGTGCCCTTGTAGGGACCGATGAACTCGCGCACGGAGAGTTGCCAAAGGAGAAACAGCCGGCGGGACGAGTCCGTGCGGTGCCCGATCGCGGGGACGGTTCGCGCGCTCACGGCCGGTGGTCTCCGCGCAGGGGCATCGGGGAGAGCGGTGCGCTGGACTCTTCTCGTGGCCGGTCGGCGGCCGAGTGGCGCTCTCCGCGCGAGAGGAGCCCCTGGAGAAAGGCCCCGCGGACACGCAGATCCCACGCGGAACGCTCCGAAGCCTTTCCGAAGACGCGGAGCGCGGCGTGACGGAGCGCGAAGACGGCTCCGACCGCCAGGGGCTGCGCGATCGCGGGAAGGAACATGGCGGGGTGTCGTCGGACCGCGTACCGGGCGGCGCGCCCCGCGCGCCTCTGCCGCGCGAGGAACGGGTCGAGCGTCGAGTAGACGTGCGTGTGCCAGCAGACCGCGGTGGACGAATAGAGAACGCGCCGGCCCTTCCGGTTCCAGCGGAACGCGAGCTCGGTGTCCTCGAACGCCGCATCGCGGAACTCTTCGTCGAACGGATCTTCGCGGAACCAGTCCGCCGGAGCGGAGATATTCGAGGCGAGCACCGCGGTCCAGGGGATCGCGCGGCCGTGCGACAGGCCCTTGAAGTAAAATTGAGGTCCCTCGGGAGCGAGAAAGCTCATGACCCCCGAAACCGGGACTTCGGGATCCCACTCGATCAGGCCCTGGATTCCCACGTCTCGAGCCGGAGGCGCCGCATGCTCGCGCAAAGTGCCCGCCCGCGGAGGCGTGTCGTCGCCGAGGAGAAGAATTCGTTCTCCAGCCGCCGCCTGAATGCCCCGATTGCGGGCAGCGGCAGGGCCCGCGCCTTCCGTCCTCAGGATCTTCATCGGGAAGCGGGAGCGGGCCCCGGCCAGGTAGTCCGAGGTGCCGTCGCGGCTGCCATCATCGACGACGACGATTTCGAGGTCCGACGGTCCGATCTCGTCCGTGCCGTCGATCCTCTGGAGCGTCTTCTCGAGGATCGCGCTGCGGTTCCGGGTGGGCATGACGATCGACAGGAGCGGCCCCGCCGGCGGGCCCGTCAGGGTGGGGGTCACCCTCGCGTTTATACCACGGGAGATCGCCTCCAACCCTCGTCCGGACAAAGAGAAACGGGCCCCGGCGCCGTTTTCGAGGAGGGGCCTCCGTGAGCTCTCCTTCTTCCGGATCGGTCGCCGCGATCATCGTGCACTATCGGACTCCCGTTGAAACGGTCGCCGCCGCGCGCGCGGTTGCACAGACGTGTCCGGGGTGCGCCCTGGTCGTGGTGGACAACCACTCGAGTGACGGAATCGGCGAGATCCTGCGCCGGGAGGTCCCGTCCGCCCGCGTCGTCGAATCACCCGTCAACGCCGGCTACGGAGCCGCGTGCAACCTCGGCGCGCGCGCGACGTCTGAGCATTACCTGCTGTTCTTGAATTCCGACGCGCGCGTCGGGACCGGAGCCGTCGCGGCGCTCGTCCACGCGCTCGAGAGCGACTCGCGGGCGGCCGTCACGGGTCCGCGACTCTCGGGCCCGGACGGGCGGCTGCAGCCGTCGATCGGGCGCTTCCCGACTCCGTGGCGGGTTTTCTGCGAGAGCTCCGGACTGGCGGCGCTCGCCGGGGGGCGTGGATACGTTCGCGGTCACACGAAAACCCGCGAAGACCATTCGCGGGCGAAGAGCGTCGAGACGCTGATGGGCGCGGCGCTGCTCGTCCGTCGTTCGGCGTTTGATGACGCCGGCGGATTCGACGAGGGCTTCTTCCTTTATGCGGAGGAGACGGATCTTCTTGCCCGCCTCGCAGAGCTCGGCTGGCGGACCCTGTACGTCCCGTCCGCTTCGGTCGTCCACGAGGGCGGCGCATCGGGAGGAGACCGGCTCTTCGGACTCCTCCACGCGTCGCTCTCCCGCTACGTGACCAAGCACCATGGCCGCGCCGCCGGCGCGCTGTCGGGCGTCGTCCTCCGGGCCGGCGCGGCGGGGCGCTACGCCGCGGCGCTCCTCACTCCGGGAGAGGTGGGGCGCCGCCGGAGGCTGCGCTATCGGGCCGCCCTCCGTCCTGGCGGCGGACGCGAAGCGCTCCCGCCCCGCTGATCTCAGGCGCGGTACCGCGCGACGATGAGCGCCGTCAGACCGAGACGCGCGCCGCGAGGAGGGTGATGTTGTCTTCACCGCCGCGCGCGTTGGCGAGCGCGACCAGCGAGCGGACCCCCTGCGCGAGATCGGGGCCGGAGAGCTCGCGCGCGAGATCCTCCTTCTCGCACTTTTCGGAGAGCCCGTCCGTGCACAGAGCGATGACGTCGCCGTCCTCGAGCTCGCACGCGTCGAGCGCGACCTCCACGGATTTCTTTCTGCCGACAGCCTGGAGGATCACGTTTCTGTAAGGCGAATGCGCCGCTTCTTCTTCAGTGAGCGCCCCCCCGGCGACGAGCGATTGGACGAACGATTGATCGCGCGTGACCTGACGGACCGTTCCGCCGCGCATGAGGTAGGCGCGCGAGTCGCCGACGTGCGCGAGGATCGCCCGGTGCCGGCACACGACCGCGGCGGTGAGCGTCGTCGCCATTCCGTCGAGTCGCGGGTCTTCGTGTGCCTTCTTCCACACGGCGCGATTCACGCGCTCGACGGCTTCTCCAAACAGGCTTCGGCGCGGGCAGTCTCCGGCCGCCTCCATTTCGGCGGCGAGCTCGGACAGCGCGAGCGCAGACGCGACTTCCCCCGCGCGCCGCCCGCCGACGCCATCGCAAACCGCGAGAAGGACGCCGGGATCTCCAACAGAAAGGTCCCTCACGGCGAGATCGTCAACGTTTCTGCCCTCCGCCAGATCGACGATCGCCAGGTCATCCTCGTTGTTGGGGCGCCGCTGTCCCTTGTCCGTCATCCCGAAGGCGGTTATCCGCATTGTTTTCTCCTTGCTTCCCCGCA
Organism: Thermoanaerobaculia bacterium; assembly: GCA_038319475.1. GTDB lineage: Bacteria > Acidobacteriota > Thermoanaerobaculia > UBA5066 > Gp7-AA6 > JALYUA01. Next base: position 1,227 of record JBBQDF010000187.1, on the reverse strand, counting down.
CGCCGTCGTTTCTCAGATATTTTCCTGCGCGATCTCCAGGTTTTCGATCACAATACAGATCAGCCGACGGCTCCTGTGCCGCCGCCGGTCGGGCGACGAATGTACCTCTGCACGTCGCCCGTCTAACGTCTTTGTAGTTAGGCACTTTGCTTGCATGCAGCCGCCCAGAAGATCGAGGCTCAAATTGATGACCACCCGCTCAGGTACGAGGAAGGAAGTCGGCATGAAGTCGGTCCGTCTCTTTGTCTCCCTGGTTGCCCTCTCCGTCTGCGCCCTTCCCGCCTTCGCTCAGGTTCCCGGTGCAATTCGAACCCTCGACGGCGGCGGCTCGCCTTCCCGGATCTTTTCGGATCGGGACGACGTCTTCCTGACCGTCGGCGGCTCCGGCGCTCCCTGCCAGTCGACGGACTTCCTTTCCGACGGTATTTATGACTTTCAGGTGACCGACGCGTCCGGTGAGCACCTGCTCTCGACGGACGCCGCCTCCGCGCGCCGATTCAAAGTCACCGGCGGCGTTCTGGATCCGGACCCGCGTCCAGGCCCTCTTCCGACTTCGCCCCCCGTCGTCATCCAGACACACGCCGCGGGTCCGACCTCCGCGTGCGGCTCGGGCTCCGTCTCGCTTTCGCCCTTCAACGACGTGGGAGCCGGGCAGGCGGGCTATCTCGTCTGGAACACTCCGGCGTCCCAGTTCGTCGGGCCGACCGACACGCCCGGCAACGACTGCGGCGCCGGGTGCTTCCACGGCTTCCGTCCCGAGTTTTCGCGCATCCTCGCCTTCCGGGTGGAGGACAAGCGCAATTGCCAGCCCACGTTCTGCGTCTCGGGCGTGAAGTTCGCCGACACGAACGGCAACGGCGTCCGTGACGGGGGCGAGACGGGGATCGCCGGAGTCGAGATCCGCGCCGAGGGCGGTCCTGGCCCGGCGCTGACCGGTGTCACCGGCGCCGACGGCTCGTTCCAGATCTGCGGCCTCGCGGAGGGCGCGGGGTACCACATCACCGAGCGACCTCCGCTCGGGTTCAGCCAGACCGGACCCCTGAACCGGCGGATCTCGCGCAGGCTCCTCGCGCGCGATTTCGGGTACTTCATCTCGGTCTGCGACGCGGATTTCACCGGCCTCGATTTCGCGAACCAGCTCATCCCGAACGCGATCGGAGGCATCAAGTTCGAAGATCTGAACGCCAACGGGGTTCGGGATCCGGGCGAGCCGCCTCTCGCGGGAGT
>JBBQDF010000186.1:0-5998 GCA_038319475.1 Thermoanaerobaculia bacterium | reverse complement strand
GCCGAATATCCCGACATCGAGAAGGAGCACTGGATCGTCGACATCGGCGCCGCGAAGCTCGCCGATACGCCGGAAGCCTTCGACGTCATCGTGATGCCGAACCTCTACGGCGACATCCTCTCCGACGTCGCGGCTCAGATCGCCGGGTCCGTCGGGCTCGCGGGCTCGGCCAACATCGGCGCGCGGTGCGCCATGTTCGAAGCGATCCACGGCTCCGCCCCCCGCCGCGCCGGACAGAACCTCGCCAACCCTTCGGGCCTTCTGCTCGGTGCCGTGATGATGCTGGTGCACATCGGACAGCCCGACGTCGCGGAGCGCGTGCACAACGGCTGGCTCCGCACGCTCGAAGACGGTGTGCATACGTACGACGTCTTCACGGAAGGGGTCAGCCGGGAGAAGGTTGGCACGAAGGAATTCGCGGAGGCTGTCGTGAAGCGGGTCGGCCATAGACCGGAGAAGCTCAAGGCCGTGCATTACGGCGAGACACCGCCGCGCGGCGCGGAGCTGCAGAACGCGCCGCCGCCCCAGGTCGCCCGTAAGGAGGTCGTCGGCGTGGACGTGTTCGTGGACTGGCCCACGGGAACGCCCGATGAGCTCGGACGAAAACTTCAGGCGGCCGTGGGCGGAGGGTTGAAGCCCACGATGATCACGAGCCGTGGCCTGAAGGTGTGGCCCGACGGATTCCCCGAGACGTTCACCTCCGACAACTTCCGCTGTCGCTTCATGGCGGAGAGCGGCGCGGCGTCGCTCACCCCGCGCGACGTCATCGCGCTGCTCGAGCGCGTGACGGCTGCGGGGCTCGTGTTTGGCAAGATAGAGACGCTCGCGGTCTACGACGGAGAAAAGGGCTACACGCTCGGTCAGGGCGAATAGGGCGCCTGGTCGCGCGGACGCGAGGCTCAGAACGCCGGAAAGAAGGGCGCCTCGTACTCGATTGCGAGGATCGAAGGCTCGCAACGCAGCGCCGCGACCGTCTCGGGGGTCAGCTGAGCCGCGAAGCCCAGGATGGCGACCTCCCAGACGAATTCCAGGGCGAAGCCGTACTTCGCCGCCAGGGCGCGAGCCATCTCCCTGGCGTTCGTCCCGGGACGGAACTGAACGAGGTAGCCCGGGGTCGTCGGATGGAACTCGCCGTAGAGAGGCGCGGGATGGGCGCACGGGAGGTTTTCCCGGCAGGCTGGAAAGGCGTTCGTGTCGGCCACGGTCGCGTACGTGGTGCCGGGCGGGTTGAAGTAGGTGCGGTACAGGATGGTCCGCGAGTCCATGACCGTGAGGGTGACCCCGACGTTCGTCATTCCGGCCGAGAAGATCCAGTACCGTCCGTTGAACGCGCAGCCGTCCACGGCCTTGACCACGATTTCCGGGGTGTCCGGCCCGAAGAAGGTGAAGTACCCGGACGAGCCGGTCATCGAAACGGCGCGCGCGCTGCCGGAGCCCGTGCCTGTTTCCCAGACCGCCGTCACCTGGAACCGGCCATCGGCGAGGCAGAGAACGGTGGGCGCCGGCTCGCAGGCGATTTGGGCGAGCGCATCGGAACGAGCGCCCGGCGCTGCGAAGAGAAGTAGTCCAACCGTGGCGATCATTCCGCGCGCGGAACGAGGAGCCATACGGCCCATATCGACCTCCTGGTTGAGTTTCCTGAGCCTACCCGAGACGCAATCCCCGTGCCCTCCCGCGGCCCGACGGTCTACAGGAGACCCACAAAGTTGCGGCCTTCCGAATCAAGCGACCGCCCGCACCGTGTCCAGCTCAGATCGAAGAGAAGCATCTCGCCTGCCTTTTCTCCCGTTAACTCGAAAGTCTCCCGTGACCGCGGCGCCGTCGTGAGGCGTGAGGCGGGTGACCGCCGGCTCCTCTTCATCGCATTCATCGCGATTTGCAAAACGCCAGACACGACGCCCGCATCCATTTTTCAGCCGCCTGTCAGGGGCTGGCGGCTTCCGGCCGTCGCAGCTCGCCCGAAATTCGAGCCGCCGCGACGGCCGGTTGCGCCCGGTGCCGGGGCAGATCGACCGTGAAAACCGACCCGCGTCCGGGGTCGCTTTCGACGGAGATCACGCCTCCCAGAGCATCGACGATCTGCCGCACGATCCAGAGCCCGAGACCCAGGCCTCCGTAGTGCCGGCCGGACACGGCCCGCTCGAAGCGCTCGAAGATGCGCGCCTGGTTCTCCGGCGCGATTCCGATTCCCTCGTCCGCCACCGAGAGCCGCACCGTGTCGGGGGTGCCTGAGAGAGAGATCTCGATCGGGTGGCCCGCGCCGTACTTCATCGCATTGGCGACCAGGTTCGTGACGATCTGATCCAGACGGAGCCGGTCCCACGCGCCCACCTGGGGTTCGGGAGCGTTGACGGCGAACGTGCATCCCGCGCGCAGCAGCGACTCTTCCAGGCGCGTCGCCACATCCCGCAGAACGGCCGAGAAGTCGACGGGCTCGATCCGAAGGTCCAGTCGCCCGCCCGTGATCCTCGAAATGTCCAGGAGGTCGTTGATCAGGTGGGTCAACCGCTCCACCTGGCGCTCCGACGTCGAAAGACGCTCCTCCAGGGCTTCGGGAGTGGGGATCCCTCCCGTCCGGAGCCGCCGCAGCAACCCCTGGATCTGGAGCTGCAGGGTGGTCACCGGGGTCTTCAACTCGTGCGAGGCGACGGAGAGAAACTCGTCCCGGGCGCGAATCGCCTCCTGCGCCTCCTCGTACAGCTTCGCGTTGTCGATCGCGAGGCTCGCCCGGTACGCGAGCGCCTCCGCCAGAGCGAGGTCGTCCAGTTCGTAGCTTCGCTGAGAGAGCGAACGCACGAAAGTGATGGTCCCGAGGAGCTGCCCGCGTACGCCGATGGGAACGCACATGTAGGAGCGGAAACCCAGCTTCGCGATCGCCTCGTAATGCGTCTCGTTCACCGCGGAGGCGCGCAGCATCTCCTCGGAGATCGAGGACGCGAGCTCCGGGTTTCCAGTCCGGATGACGTTCGGAGGCCCGTACGGGGTTTCGGGTCGCGGCGGATATTGCTGGACGAGCGCCCGTAATTCACTGCGCAAAGCAGGATCGGCATGCTCGGTGGCCAGACTCTTCAAGGTTCCGTCGGTCTCGCGCATGTCGACCAGGCACCAGTCCGCGACTTCCGTCACAGCCAGCCGGGCAACGCTCACCAGCGTCGTCCGGTAATCGAGCGAAGAGGCGAGCACCTCACTCGCACGGGCGAGAAATGACGAACGGGCTTCGTGCCACTCCGCCATGGTCCTTTCCTGCCGCACCAGGTCGAAGAGTCGGGCGTTCTCCATCGCGACGCCCGCGCGCACCGCGAGATCCTCCGCGAGCGCCAGGTCGTCGCGTCCGAATCGCCGCCCCGAGTCGGCGCTCGCCAGCGTGACGATCCCGACCACCGCCTGCGAGTCGCGGATCGCCACCGTCATCGCGGAAACGATCCCCATTTCACGCAGCACCTCGTACGACTCGGGATTGCGGGCGATCGACGCGAGGACGTCGTCATCGACATGCTCCATGAGCTCGGATTGTCCCGTTCGGAGCACGTTCGCCGGGCCGACGGGGGCGTCGGCATCGAGCAGATTCGCGCTCTCGAGCTCGCGCGGGAGCTCGGGACGGCGGGGTGAGACCGAGGTCACGGCGACCCGCCGCAGGCTCTCTTCGACGATCAGATCGATGAAGCACCAGTCCGCGATGTCAGGCACCGCGAGGGCGGCGACGGACTGCAGAGTGGTCGAGTAGTCGAGAGAGGAAGCGAGGACCTGACTGGCGCGGGCGAGAAAGGACGAGCGGCGCTGCGCGGCTTCGGCGGCGGCGCGCGCGTCCTGCTCGCGGCGAAGCAGATCCGCTCGTTCGGCTTCTCCTCTCTTCCTTTCGGTGACGTCGAGCGCGAATGCGACGAAGCGGTCCGCCGCGCCCGGCAGCAGGGCTCCGCCGACCAGCACGCCGACGCGCTGTCCTCCGGCGCGGAGGTACTCCTTCTCGTAGGGGCGAAATATGCCGTGACTCTTGAGGTCCCGGAGCGCCTTCTCGTCGGCTGCCCTCCACTCGGGGGGCGTCAGCTCATCCCAGCGGAGCGTGCCGCTCGCGAGCTCCTCGCGGGTGCGGCCGAGAATTCTAAGGAACCCTTCGTTGGCGTCGTCCAGAGCTCCGGAGAAATTGCCGAAACCGATACCGATCATCCCGGAGTCGTACAACCGGCGAAAGCGCTCCTCGCTCGCGGCGAGCGCGCCGGCGCTCGCCTGCGCTCGATGCCGCTCCTCCTGCTCCGCTTCGAAGAGCGCCGAAAGCCGGCGCGTCAGGAGGATCGACAGCACGATCGTCGACGACAGCGCCACGAGACCAATCGCCGCGAGAATGACGAACGAAAGGACGTTGGTTCTCTCCGAGTTCGAAGCGGCCTGCTCCAGAGTGCGTTCACGGGATTTCATGAAGGAATCGAGGGCGGCTTCCAACGCCTGCCGCCGCGGCTCGACCGTCTCGGCGAAGAGCCTGGCGACGGATTGGCTGTCTCCTCCCGATCGCCGGAGGTCGGCCGCCGCCCGGGCCGCGCGTTCGTGCTCGGCTTCCAGTTTCCGCAGCTTCGGGATCGCGAGCCGGCCCTCCCGCCCCCCGCTGCGTTCGAGCCTCGAGAGCTCGACCTCGACGGCCGCTCGGGCGGGTGCGATCTCCTGCCAGCGGGCTTCGTCGCCGGTGAGCAGATATCCGCGCACGGCCGTCATCTTCCGCTCGACCGCGAATTGGAATCGGCCAGACTCGATGATCTCCCGGGATCGATCGAGCGCCGACCGGCTGCTCAAGACCGCTCTGTTCAAAGCGACGAGCGCCGCGGCCGCAAAGACGAGAACGAGGAGCGTGGCCGCCGCGAAGCCGAGCCGCGCCTTCCGGCGAAACGCATGGGGAGACGGTTTCCCGGCCGCCTCCCGCGATGGGCGGTCCGGGCGCGAAGAGGCCGGGCTCATCGGAGGGCCTGACGGTGGCGCGACCGCGCGATGGGACTCATTCGCAACCCCTCTCCCGGATCACTCCGGGAGGGCGTGCCGCTCGGCCGGCTCCGCATACCCTTCGGCGCTGTCATGACCCCCGTGGTAGTCCGACGCGCCGGGGCGGGCGATGCGCGACTGAGGCACGATTCGGTCGCGGGAGAGCCCGCGGAAATCTTCGAGGTTTTTCCACCCGCGATCGGCGCGCTTCTCGATGAATTCGGTCATGTCACGCAGCAGGGTCTTGATCACGTTCGGGCCGACGGCGCGATCGAGCATGGCGGCGGTGCACACCTGAACGGTCCCGCATCCCAGAAGGAAATAGTTCAACGCGTGGGCGAAGCTGGCGATGCCGCCGATTCCCGAGAAGCTGCGGTCGGGGAATGCGGACGTCATCTGCGCCATCTTCGCGAGGGAGAGCGGAAGGATCGCCGGCCCGCCGAGGCCGCCCGTCGATACGAACCCATCTACGTTCACTTCGAACTCCAGGGTTTCCGGGTCGACCAGCGGCAGCGACGTGAACGTATTCGAGGACGAAATGGCGTCCGCGCCTCCCAGAAAAGCGGCCCTCGCTTCGAGAACGATGTCTGTCGTCGAAGGCGTCAGCTTCGCCCAGATCGGGATTCGCGCCACCTCGCGGACGACCTGGGCGACGACGGAGACTAGCTCCCGATCGCGCCCGATATTCGAACCCATGTCCTGCCGGTCCATATGCGGACACGAGAGGTTCAGTTCGAGCGCGTCGGCGCCCTCCTCCTGGCAGACCCGGGCGAGCGTCTGCCAGCGGGCGAGCTCGGTATCGCTTCCCGACCCCGCCATGATCGAGGCCACCAGAATCTTTGCCGGGTGCGCCTTCTTGACGCGCGAAATGCGCGGAGCCCACCAGTCGAGCGTCTTGTCGGAGATCAGTTCCCAGTTCCACGAAGAGTGAAGGGCGGTCCCGGGCCTCTTCTGCATGGAGATGCCCGTGGACTCGATCTCGGATCGCAGGAACTTCGTCTTCGGTCCCCGGACGTTGACGACCGGGTGAAGG